>QNDJ01000226.1 GCA_003644825.1 Candidatus Zhuqueibacterota bacterium
ATAATAATTATTGCGTTCTCTATTAACCCTATTGTAGGGATGCTCCTTTTGATACTGGCTATTAAAACTATTATTAAACCTATGAGATAGGAGTTGAGGAAATGGTCGGAATTGTTGACTCCATTTTCTATACAGTTGACCCGTACGGGTCAAAAGGGGATTGAGACCTAACTTCGGTTTTACAGGTGTAATTCCAGATAACAGCAAAAAATGAAAATGAGATGAATTCTGTTGGCTACAGAAACAGATGGCAGAGAAAGAAAAGACGGAGATTAACAGTCAAATACGACTTTGAGGGTAACTTTGGAAGATATGGTCTCAAAGTCTGGAGATGAGATTTTATATTTCCACTTTCCAAAATCCGCAAAGGTATCTCTCCAATCAGGGATAAGAAGAGAAAAGGTAAGATGTTTTTCAGAGTATGAGTTTTTAACTCTATTTTCCTTGTAAGTAGCCAAGGGTATTTTTAGATGGATAAAACACCCATCCTACAAATGTAGTTGAGTGCAAGTTATTGGTCTCCCTTTATGATTGAAGAAAACCTCTAAAATTAGAGTTTTTGCACTGTTTACCTATCAGGGTCAGGGGGATGGTTTTATGAAACAAAAATGAATGGAATGGTCAATTTGCTTTGTTTTCCATATTGTTCATACATATCACAAAAATATTTGCTTTAAAAGTTATCATTCCTGAAATAGCTTTTTATTTCACTTCAAAATGTAAAAAGCCGGACTTTAAAGTAGAATCAATACATTTAAAATCCGGCTCTTTTTGAAGTTATATATGATACAGGTCTATTTAATAATTTTCCCGGGATTCAAAAACGGAACATTCAGCTTATTCATTTTCTTATTAAGATTCAGAATGTCAACAGTGATTACAGTATTCAATTCATCAAGAATCTTACTGAGCATATCTGAGTATTTGTTTATTTTCTCAATCTGTTTTGCAGATGGTGCAGCGGTATACCTGGTGATACTACTATAAAGCATTTGAATTCTTCTAATAACAGGGGTTATATCTCTTCTTCCTCTTGCTCCCATCAGTCTTGTGCGAATATCAGTTAGTTTCTTTTCCAGGGAATCTATATCAGCAGTAATAGTTTTGTCCAGATTTTTAACTGTTTTCAGATACTTCTTTAAATCAGTTATCTGTTTTTGTATATTCTGGATTTTTCTTCCTGCAATGCTTCCTTTTGCGCTGAGTTTATCCAGTTTAAGAGCTGCATCTCTCTGAGCTATTAAATCCTGTTGAGTTATTTTTATTCTCGGGTCCATTTCGACCTTTACAGGTGTTGTCTGGCTTTTTCCTTTAACTGTCAGCTTAACGGTATATTCTCCTGGAACCACGAAAGGCCCGGGTCGTGTAAATCTCCGCTGTCCAGCCCTCTGTGCTGTTGATGGACGTTGCGGTCTCATGGCACTCTCATATCTAAGGTCCCAGTTTATTCTGTTAAATCCTTTCTTTTTAGTGCCCTGTAATCTTCTTACTTTTTTTCCATCTTTATCCAGAATTGTAATGCTTACTTTATCTTTTTTGTCAAGTTCACAATTCAAGTAATAAGTAATCAAAGCACCAAAAGGAGGATTTGGAGCAATGAACATCTTATGGCCTGTTGACCCTTTATGATTGTAATACTGAAACCTTTCTGCAGGACGAACTTTAAATAGACAGAATTCGGAGTTCAGAACGTCCTTACTTAACTGTTCCAGTGGAGTAATATCATCCAGAACAAAAATGCTTCTTCCGTGAGTTCCAAAAATAAGGTCATTTTCTCTTGGATGAATTGCAATATCATCAACCGGAACTATCGGTAGATTTTCAAACTTAACCCAGCTATTTCCTCTATCAATGGAAAAATATGCTCCTCTTTCTGTTCCCACGAATAAAAGGTCAGGGTTTTTCGGATGTTCTCTGATTACATTTACAATTCCACCGTAAGGAAGGTTATTGGCTATAGATTTCCAGGTTTTACCGAAATCATCGGTAACATAAACATAAGGCCTGAAATCATCATTTCTATGTCCATCAAAGGTAACATAGGCTCTTGCTTCATCAAAATGAGAAGCAACCACTCTACTAACATAAGTATACTTTGGAACCCCGACTATTCTGTTTATAAGGTTTGTCCAGGTAACACCACCATCTTTTGATAGCTGTAGATTTCCATCATCAGTTCCTACCCAGAGTATTCCTTCCCGAACAGGTGATTCTGAAATCGTGGTAATATCCCCATAGAAAGCTATACCATCATTTAAAGATAGCTTATTTGTATCGGGAAGCATTCCCATAATACGTAGCTTTGTTCTGTCCTGCTGGGTTGTGAGGTCAGGACTTGCAGTCCAGGTATCCCCTCTATCAGTGGATTTAAAAAGCTTATTACCACCATAATAGATTGTACTGGAATTGTGAGGAGAAATTATGAGGGGTGAATTCCAGTTAAAACGATACCTTTCTTTTTCATTTTCAGGTTCTGGTCTGATTGATTTTGTTTCTTTGGTATAGAGATTCATCCTTTGGAGATATCCATTCTGGCTCTCAACATATAGGATATTCGGGTCATTAGGGTCAACTCTTGCATAAAATCCATCACCACCACCAACTCTAAACCAATCAGCATTAGTTATACCTATTCTATATTTTGTAGAAGATGGACCACCCCAGCTTCCATTGTCCTGAAGTCCCCCATAAATATTATATGGTTTTTTCATATCGTATCCTATTTCATAGAACTGCCCAATGGGAATTGTATTGACAAAATCCCAGGTTTTTCCTCTATCATAAGAGAAATAGATTCCACCATCGGAGCCAAGAACCATATGATTGGAGTTAGCAGGATTTATCCAGAGAGCATGATGGTCGCCGTGAACTCTTGAAACCACATTTGTTTTAAATGTTTTTCCTCCATCAAAGGATGTATACATTCTTGCTCCGAGAACCCAGATTCTCTGGTCATTATTCGGGTCAATTCTAATCTGGCTGTAATACATAGGCCTGGGATTGGTACTGCTCATTTTGGTCCAGGTTTCGCCTTTATCTTCGGACCTGAAAACGCCACCTTTTTTACTCTCGATTATTGCATAAACGATGTTCGGGTCTTTTCTATAAATATCAATTCCAATTCTTCCCATATCGCCTTCAGGAAGTCCTTTTGTCAGCTTTTTCCAGCTATTTCCACCGTCAGTTGTTTTATAAAGTCCACTACCTGGTCCTCCACCGATAAATCCCCATCCTCTTCTTCTGCGTTGATACATCGCAGCATAAAGAATATTTGTATTTTGAGGGTCAATTGCTACATCTATACAACCTGTGTTCCTATCCACGAACAGAACATTTGTCCAGGTTTTACCACCATCAGTGGTTTTAAATAGACCTCTCTGTTTATTAGCACCCCAGAGATGACCAACTGCTGCAACGTAAACTATATTCGGATTATCAGGGTCAATTACGATACGTCCGATATGATGGGTATCTTCGAGCCCCATATGCATCCAGGTTTTACCACCATCGTTACTTTTATAGACACCATTTCCCCAGGAAGAACTCTGTCTATTGTTTGCTTCTCCAGTTCCAACCCAGACAATTTCCGGATTTGATGGAGCTACAGTAACATCTCCAATTGTGCTTGTAGGTTGTTTATCAAATATAGGCTCCCAGGTTATTCCATTATTTGTTGTTTTCCATAACCCACCTGAAGCTGTCCCGCAATAAATAATATAAGGGTTATCTTCTACAACAGCAAAATCGTCGATTCTCCCGCCCATAATCGCAGGACCGATGTTTCGCCATTTCAGGTTGTTTACTGTCATTTTCAATATCTTTTCATATTGCCCATAACCAAAGGTTGATAATAAAATAATACAGGACAAAATGAAAATAGACAGTAATAAAAATTTAAAATACCTCCTTTTTAACATTGTAAACCTCCTTGAATTGATTTATCCAAGATGTTAGTTAATTATTTTTATTAGACATAATGGTAAAGTCATTAATAAAGTATATTTTCTAAAAAAAGAAAGTATTGAACCCTGAAACACGATTAAGCCTGATATAAAACAAGTAAATTAAGATTTCGGTTCATTGTCCAGGGCAGTAAATAATTTTATAAATTAGTAAAATCAGGTTCCATAGTAGAAAATACCGGAAAGTTTGAAGTTTCACTTTATAATACAATATTAAAGTAATTAACATTCAATTAATTAAAGATAAGAATGCATAAATTTAAACTTCCAGAAAAAGATGCCGATAATATATTTGAGTCGCTTATTGCCATATTACTTGCTTTGAAAGCCGATTTGACTTATTGTCAATCGGCTTTTTTAGCTTTTTTTTCAGGTATTTTTATAT
>QNDJ01000227.1 GCA_003644825.1 Candidatus Zhuqueibacterota bacterium
TATAATTAAATTTAGTTCCATATATATCGAAAAATAAAATTTCTACTTTCGAATTATTACTACTATTGTAAAAATAGGTTCCCTTTTTTTCACATTCTTTTCTAAGAAATTTTTCTACTTCAGGAAGTTGAATACCAGTAATACAAATATTGTCATTTTTTATGATTCCAGCTTTTTCAGCTGCAATCTCAAGTAAAGATTCCCCCAGATACTTTTGATGTTCGTAACCTATAGGTGTTATAACACTTAAAATAGGCGTTAAAACATTCGTAGCATCCAGTCTTCCCCCCATTCCTACTTCTACAACTGCAATATCAATTCTGTTGTCATAAAAGTATTTAAATGCCATAGATGTGGTAGCTTCAAAAAAAGTACACTCAAACTTTCTTATGTAATTTATCCAACTATCAACAAATTTCACAACCTCACCCTTTTTAATTTTTTTTCCATTTACTTTAATTCTTTCTGTGAATTCAACCAGATGAGGCGAGGTAAATAATCCTGTTTTATATCCTGCTTCCCGCAAAATACTCTCAATTATAGCTGATGTAGAACCCTTACCATTAGTGCCAGCAATGAGAATACTTTTGAACTTTTTGTGGGGATTACCAAGACTGTTGAGTAACTTCTCAACCCTATCAAGGCAAATCTTAATTGCAAAACCTGTCAGATTGTATAAATTATTAATTATATCTCTGTAACGTCTTTCTAACTTCATAATAATCTAAATTAGATAAATGAAATAAAAAATCAAGATAAAGATAATTATTTTTGAAACAAAATGAAAAATTTTCCTTAAATATAATTAAATTAATTATTATATTATATCTTTAAAACTGGAACAATTGGAGGCAAAAATGTTTAATAAAATTTTTAAGAATTTAACACTATATATAGCATTATTCACTCTCATATCTCTTTCGAACCAAAGCCTTTATTGTCAGCAGGCAATGATAAAATATGAGGGTAAAAAAATTCTTGACACACCAGATAGAGAGTTTGATGCAATTCATTATAAAATCAATATTAAATTTAACCTCCCCGAAAAAAAAGTTAGTGGTACAACAACCATAAAACTCACACCGTTCCACGATGATTTTAACAAAATGGTTCTTGATGCAGTTAATATGAAAATAGAAAATGTAATTATCAATAACTCAATTCCATCAAAATTTGATTATGATTCAACAAAACTAACCATTTACCTGGATAAGAATTACTCTTACGATGATACTTTTAATGTATCGATTTCATATTACACCATTTCGCCACAAAAAGGTATGTATTTTGTTAATCCTGACGGTAAAAATCCTTCACTTCCTGTTCAGATATGGACGCAGGGACAGGCAGATGAAGCCCGCTACTGGATACCCTGCTTTGATGAGCCCTGTGATAAAGCAACAACTGAGATTATAGCAAAAGTAAATGGAAATTTCACAACCCTATCCAACGGTTACCTTGTAGAAGAAAAAACAAACCCGGACGGAACAAAAACAGTTCACTGGATTCAGGATAAACCTCACCCAACTTACCTCATTACATTTGTTGCAGGAGAATTCGATGTAATAAAACACAAAGTTGACAATATACCTCTCTTTTACTATATAGATAAGAAAAATTCTGATAAAGCCGAATTCATTTTTGGAAGAACTCCTGAAATGATAAAGTTCTTTTCAGGTATTCTTAATTATACATATCCCTGGGATAAATATGCGGAAGTGATTCTGAAAAACTTTGTTGCAGGGGGTATGGAAAACACAAGTGCAACATCTTTTTTTGATAGAATTATCGTAGATAAAAGAACCCTTCAGGACTTTTCCCCAGATATGATTGTTGCTCATGAACTTTTTCATCAATGGTTTGGAGACCTTGTTACCTGTAAAAACTGGGCTGAACTATACCTGAATGAAGGATTTGCAAGCTACAGTGAGTGCCTCTGGCTTGAACATAAATCTGGAAAAGATGAAGCTTTATATCACCTTTTTGAAGAACTTAAAACCTATCTGAGTGAAGCAAAAACAAGGTGGCAAAGACCCATTAGATATTACAGATTTAAGAATCCGACGTTTATGTTTGATAGACACAGCTATCAAAAAGGAGCACTCGTAGTGAATATGCTCAGGTTTGAGCTTGGTGACAGGTTATTTTTTAAAACCCTCTCCAGGTATCTGAAAGACTACCAATTCCAGCCAGTTGAAACAGAAAATCTGATAATGACCATCGAAAAAGTTACCGGAAGAAATATGAAATGGTTTTTCGACCAGTGGGTCGATAAACCAGGTCATCCGGTTCTTGATGTTAATTACAACTGGAATGAAGAATCAAAAGAATTAACTCTGAATGTTAAACAAAACCCGGATACAACAAAGAGGGTTCCTGTATTTAAATTTTCGACTTTAGTTGAACTCACAACTATAAATAGTAGAAAAACTGAAAAAATTTCCATTACCAAAAAAGAAGAATCATTCAAATTTACTCTGGATTCAAAACCTCTTATGGTTCGTTTTGATAAATGGTGTAATCTAATTAAAGAAATAAATTTCAAAAAAACTGAGGAAGAACTGCTGTATCAACTAAAAAATGACGATGATGTAATAGGAAGATTAACCGCTCTGGAAAATCTGAAAGAAATTAAAACAGATAATGTAAAAACAACACTTGCTTTTGTAATAAAAAACGATGCTTTCTGGGCAGTAAGAAAAAATGCAATCTCACTGTTGAAAAAATTCAAGGGAAATGATGTTGTTGAAACGCTAATATCAGCTACAAAAGACAAAAACTCAAAAGTTAGAAGGACTGCTATTAATGCACTCGGAAAATTCCTGAATGACGAAATAATATCTCTTCTTGAAAATATTTTTAAAACAGATAAAAGCTATTATGTTCAGGCAGAGATAATATCAACTTTATCCAGAACAGAAGACCCAAAATATTTCAGATTTTTCGAAGAAGCTCTTAATTATAATTCATATAACGATATTATCAGATATAATGCTTTAAGAGCAATGGAACATCTAAATGACAAAAGAACTATTTCCTACGCTATGGAATACATAAAATCAATTTATTCCACATCTTTAAGACTAACAGCTATTCGCATATTGAGGAAATATGGAAAGGAAAATCCAGATATTGAAGATAAACTCATTGAAATCGTTAAAGAAGGATATAGTCCTATATTTATAAGTACAGTAAATGCTCTTGTTACAATTAAGTCCAGAAAATCTATACCTGTTTTGAAAGAAATTTTAAAAAAAGAAGAACTGAAAGACAGTTTAAAACGTTTTATTAAGAGGAAACTACAGAGCCTCGAATCCTATTATGAAAACAATAAAAATAGTCAAAAAAGGTAAACCGGAAAAATTAAAACTTGAGGCTTCCCCAATCCCTATACCTGGTGAAAATGATGTTCTAATTAAAGTTGTAGCAGCCGGGGTGAATTTTGCTGATATTCTGGCACGACAGGGTCTCTATCCTGAAGCACCAAAGGTCCCTTTTATTCCTGGTTATGAAGTCGCAGGCATAATAGAAGATACAGGAGAAAAAATTACCAGATTTAAAAAAGGAGATAGAGTTGTTGCTTTAACTAATTTTGGAGGTTATGCTGAATTTGTTTCTACACCATCAATTCTTGTAAGACATTTACCTGAAGATAAAAGTTTTGAAGAAGCAGCCGGACTTCCTGTAAATTTCACAACCGCATACCATTCACTTTATAATACAGGAAGTTTTACTAAAGGAAACAGAGTTCTTATTCAGGCAGCAGCAGGAGGTGTAGGGCTTGCTGCTGTTCAGCTCTGTAAAATAATGGAATGCGAAATATTTGGAACAGCCAGTTCAATTGAAAAAATTACATTTCTAAAAAATATCGGGGTTCACCACCCGATAAACTATTTTACCTGCGACTTTGAAGAGGAAATTTTGAAAATAACCAAAAACGAAAAACTGGATATTATTCTCGATTCTATAGGTGGAAAGTTCATTGCAAAAGAATTAAGATTATTAAGAGGACACGGCAGAATTGTAAACCTGGGCATTGCATCAATTTCTGGTAAAGGAAAATTGAAAATCCTTATAGAACTTCTCAAATCAAAAAGGGTACACCCGATAAAACTTTTAACCAGCAGTAAAGGGTTTTATGGAGTAAATATTAGAAAAATCTGGGAATTCAGGCCGGACCTTGGTAAAGTAACCTTCGATAATATAATGAAACTTTATACAAAAGGAAAAATAAAACCTATTATTTCCAGGGTTTTCTCTCTTGAAGAGGCTGCCAAAGCTCACTCTTTTATGGAAAACAGAAAAAATATAGGAAAAATAATCCTCAAAGTTTAAATAAACTATCA
>QNDJ01000228.1 GCA_003644825.1 Candidatus Zhuqueibacterota bacterium
AATGTTATATAAATACAAATTGCTATTAAATAACCCGGAAGCCATTTAAAGAATAAATGAACAGGAATAAGAAAACATATAACTAAAGTTATAACCCACGTTAGTAAAGCTGGAATATTGAAGAGTTTATTTTCTATTTCAGTTTTATATTGAGGAAGTCCAATTACTGGAAAAATCCAGTGTTCTGCAAAAACAATTGCACCGACTGGCATTAAAATAAGTCCGTAAATAGCAACAAAATCTAAAAGCCTCAGAAAAAAAAGAGGAAAACAAGCTGTAATGGTTGTAGCAACACCAGCGATAAGAGTAACTTTCCATCTTGCCCATCCTGGAGTTAATGTTTGAAAAGCCAGACCTGCTCTGTACATTGTAGGATTTGCTGTAGTCCATCCTGCATACACAACAGCGATTGCACCTGCAAAACCTGCAGCAGTGTATGCCATTAATCCTGGATTCATTTCTCTTCCGACAGCTGCAACCATAACCCCAGAACAGACCCACGCAAAAAAGTGTCCTGGAAACATACCGAAGGCTGAATAAAACCCATAAGTCCACTTTTTTGCATATCTGAGAGTTGCCATATCAGATAAATCTATATGCATTGCAAGATTACAGAACCATGCAAAAAATATTATGTGCCATATTGCAAATTTATCCTGACCGGGAGATGGTATACCATTCCAGATTTTAGTATTAGCTACATTCCACAGATCTTTCAAATTCGATATTTTCCCGAATTCCGGTAAGAGGGCTACTGCGCCAGAAAAAAACACAACAAATAACCAGGGAACTCCTGCTTTTGAAAACAGACTTATTTTCTCAAAACCCAGAATCGCAAATAATGTTACAATACTTCCTACAAATAATGTAACCAGAACCCACCCTGTATTATTTGGAAGCAATTCATTCAGACCCGGCGTCGAAATATGAAAAACAAGACCAACTGCAGTTGCAGAAACTGAAATCATTGCTCCTGCAAGTATGCAATAAAGAATAGCATTTGCAAAGTTATAAATTGCAGCCAGCCCTGGTCCACATATCCTTCTTAAGTACCAGTATAATGTGAGCCTTACTTTTACCGCAATAGGAGCACATATAAAAGCCCAGGACAATACAGCAAGTAAATTACCTATGAGTAATCCAAGAAGGAGCTCCCGGACTGTAACACCATGTAATACAAAAAATGGTCCTATTACAAACTCAGTTGCAGCTATATGTTCACCTGCAAACAGGGCTGCAAATTTACTTCCACTCTGAAATTTGTCTGATGAGACCGGGGCTCTATCGAATTCATAAAATCTATCAAAACGGGAAGTAATCTTTTTAAATGAAGATGAGAAATTCACTCTATTTAACAAACTCTAATTTTACATCTCCTGTTATACCGAAGTCAACAAAATTATATTCATCAGTCCAGTTCTTTTCATCGACAAAACTGTATGGGCTAACCCATAATAACTCACCTGCTTTATGATGAAGAGGTCCCAGTAAGTTTCTTAGACTTCCAAATATCTCAATTTCTATTCTATTTTTACCATTTTTTATAAGGTCTGTTATTTCAAGTCTTAAAGGTCTCCAGGCTAAAGTTCCCGCATTTTTGTCATTTATTTTTACATCAAAAACAACAGCGTCTACTTTGTCAAAACAAAGATATATTTTTTCGTTCTGTTTCTTTTTAATTTCAATTTCTTTGAAGTAAGAAAAACTACCAGGATAAAAGTAATAACCCTGTTTCCCAATATCGCCTGATATAATTCTATCTGTTTCATCTACAAGTGAAAATTTTCCAGGAAACGCCTGCGATAATCTAAAGCTTCCGATAATGTAAATATTTTCCAGTTCGGTTCCATACCTCAATCGATTTCTTTCTTCAGGCCTATCATCGGGATTTAAAGTAAGTAGATATTTTTCAACATCTCCTACGTAATAACATTTTAAAATAATTGTATTCAAACCATCCTTAACAAACTCATTTATTCTTACTTTTTTAAAACTTATATCCCAGAAATAACCAGTATCTTTATATTCCACAGGTCTGTCATTTACAGATATCTCAAACTGTTCCGGGGTTTCAAGAACAAGGTGAATATCCTTCGGAGAAGATAAACTGGAAAAAAATTGAAACTTCAACCAGACATCAAAATTTTTATGATAATTATCAATTTCCTTCTTTGCCTTCCAGACAGGCATCCAATCACTCCATTTACCATATTTCAATCTATATTTACAATAGTCAAGAGTTAAAGCATTAGGGTCATTTCTCTTATAATTCCAATCCCGGCTTAATGTAATTTCTCTTTCAATTATCTCTTTTTGCTCGCTTCCCTGAACAGGCTCCCTACTTTTATTTAATACAATCAGGTGAGATTGAGTTGGAGCCAATGGAAGCGTGATTAATAAATATCCATCTTTTTCCCTGCACTTTACTGGTTTTACTTTACCTGTTTCAAGGTCCCATCTTTCTATCATACCTTTACTTTTAAACAGAATATCAGCTTCATAAAATATATTTTTACTTATATTTACAAAGAAATATATTTCTTTATCATTGAATAATCTTCTTTGATAATAAATATTATGTGCATCATTACCATTCTTATCCAGTATTTTAACATCAGGTCCATATATAGAGTCAAGGGAAGACTTTAAGGATTGTAAATCATTATTTATAAGAATCATATTATCAAGGAATTTTATCAGTTCATCTGATTTTACTCCTTCTATCATATAAGGAGTTGGCTTTATACAAATTATTTTCCCACCATTATTATAGAAATCTTTAAGTAATGTGAATGTTTTTTTTCTTAATGTAACTCCTGATGGGATTATTACAACTTTATAACTCTTTGTTCCAATGATGAATTTATCATTTTCAACTTTCCCGTGATTCTCCATAATTTTTTCATCTGCGTAATCATAATCCCTGTGTATTTTAAGTAGATTTTCACTTGTTATCACAAATTCGTTGCTTATTTTATCTACATTTTTGTTCCTGTTTACCTGCCAGATACTTTTTGATGGCTTTCCAGAGGAACTCATAAGAACCCATCCACTTGTAACAGGATGTATAACACATACATCACAGCTATGTTCTCCTCTGGTTAACATAAATAACAATCGTGCAATATATTTATTAAAAATATGATAATGTTTCCACCATGGTTGTTGATAATGAAGAGAAGCCGGAAAGTCTCTTTTTCTTAAACCCCTTAAAGAATATAAAGAAAGATGTTGACAGGGAAAATTTACTCCAAGACAATACTGCCATTCACCAATCCACTTTAAATCTTCAAAACTGACATTCCAGCCAGCGGTTCCATAAAGCTCTGAAAGCACCCTTCTATCACCAAACTGATGGGCAACACTGCTAACCTGTTTGACAAGCATCGGGTCAGCAATTCTTCTTCCAAGGTGGTCAATACCGGGCATTTGCTCAAATTCATAATGGGGCATTGCCGCACCAATATTGGAAATCTGAGAAGAAAGGTCATCCTCGTAAAGATAATGCCCTGTAAAAATGAGGTTATGTTTATCACACCAGTCATACAGTCTTTTCGAGAAATTTTCTACAAATAAATCGGTAATAGTTGACCAGAAATCATATCTTATTTTATATGCCTCTTCACCATCATAAAATATATATGGAAGTTTGTTGATTATATCATACCCTTTTTTCAGTTTAAAGTATTCAGGAAATTTAGGCGTCCAGGGAACAAAAGAATAATTCGGTTCATCTGTAAATATACCCGGGATTGTCTTTCCGAATTCTTTGCCAAACCTTCTATAATAAGCCTCATGAGTCCACTCAATAAATCTGTCCATTACCTTTTTATCGAGCAAATCTACAAACTCACCCTTATTTTGTGCTCCTGTTCCAGCTTTTATACAGGTTACAAGTACTGTTTCATTACTATGTACAGCTTCTTTATTTTCAATCTTTTTTAAATACTTAATGTTATTATTATCTTTTATACAGGTAAACACACCAATAGTATGGTCATCTTTTAAGTATTTATCTATTTCATTTTTAGAAATTTCTTTACACACAATTGTTTTTTCGATATAATCTTCACCCAGGTTTGTTATTCTTAAACCTACAGAACCGCTGGGCCACTTATCCTCGTCATACAACCAGGCATCAAATCCTAATTTTTTAGATTCATCAACTGCAACTTCAATCATATTCATCCATTCTTTTGAAAGATAAGGAATAATAAGGCCTTCTCTTGCATGTAGAAATGCACCTCCCAACCCCTGTTCCCACATTTCTTTTATCTGCCGTTTTATTTCTTCTGCACTTAACTTCTCATTCCAGGACCAGAATGGTGCTCCTGCGTACTTCCT
>QNDJ01000229.1 GCA_003644825.1 Candidatus Zhuqueibacterota bacterium
AATTAATACGGATGACTTCGTTAAAAAAGAAGACATACTACTTACTTAAGAGAGTCAATAAAGCAATAAGTGAATTCAATTTAATAGAGGATGGAGACAGGATAGCAGTTGCTGTTTCTGGTGGGAAGGACAGCCTTACCCTATTGAGGTTATTAATTCAGAGGCAGAGTTATAGTAAGGAAAAATATAAAGTAGGTGCAGTTCACATAATTTCAGATTTTAAATGTAAGGGATGTGTGCACAGGATAACTTTAGAAAATATATTTAAATCTTATAATATTGATTATGGTTTTGAACACATAAATGTCCTTAATGATGGAAAAGGGAATAGAATACCCCCATCCTGTTTCTGGTGTTCCTGGAATAGAAGAAAAGCTATATTTTTATGGGCATCAAAAAATAATTATAATAAGGTTGCCTTTGGACACCATCAGGATGATTTGCTAGAGACTGTATTTCTTAATCTTTTTTTTCATTCGAACCTTGAAACTATGGAACCAAGGGTGAGTTTTTTTAATGGTGAAATAACTGTTATAAGACCGTTAATATATTTAAAAGAAAAGGATATAATAAGTTTTGTAAAGTTAACCAATTTTCCTTCACAGTTGTGCAGTTGTCCGAATGCCAGTAATTCTAAAAGGACTTTTGTTAAAGATTTCATAAAAAAGATAGAACCTGAAATAAAACATTTCAGAAATAATGTTTGGAAAGCAAGTAGAAAATGGGTTAGTTTATCTAAACGAGATTAATAATGAGAATTTTGAATATTTAAGTATTAACTGAAAAAGTTGTAAGATGTTTTTTATAAAGGTATATTATGGAAGATTTTGTTCATTTGCATAACCATTCACATTATAGTTTGCTTGATGGTGCAATTCGTATTGATGATTTGATTAGAAAAGTAAAGGAAGAAAATATGGATGCTGTAGCACTAACGGACCACGGTAATATGTTTGGTGCTATTGAGTTTTACAATAAAGCCTTAAAGGAGGGTATTAAGCCTATTATTGGAATGGAAGCTTACATTGCACCAGGCTCAAGATTTGAAAAAGATACGAAAAAAGGAATATCCGATTCATATTTTCACTTTGTTTTACTTATAAAAAATCAGAAAGGGTATAAAAACTTAATAAAACTTTCTACTCTTGGGTATCTTGAAGGATTCCATTATAGACCAAGAATAGACGATGAATTATTGAGAAAATATTCTGAAGGTTTAATCGGTTTATCAGCCTGTATTAAAGGAAAAATTCCGAAACTTATTATAAATGGTAAATATGATGAAGCTAAAAAGAAAGCTATAGAATATTATGAGATTTTTAATGGGGATTTTTATCTGGAATTACAAAATCATCAAATAAAAGAGGAACTTCTGGTAAATGATAAGTTAATTCAGATAAGTAGAGAGACAGGTATTCCTCTTGTGGCTACAAACGATGCTCATTATATGAAAAAGAGCGATGCAAGGGCTCACGAGATTTTATTATGTATGAAAACGGGGACAGATTTATCCGACCCAAACAGGATGCGATTTAAAACAGATGAACTCTACTTTAAAACCCCGAAAGAAATGAAGGAAATTTTTTATGAAGTCCCGGAAGCTCTTGAAAATACAGTAGATGTTGCTAAGAAATGTAACCTTATGTTTGATTTTACAAAACAACATCTTCCTGAATATCCTGTTAAAGATACAGAAAATTCTGATGATTTAAATGAATATTTAAGAAAGATTTCTTTTTCTGGTCTGGAAAAAAGATATGATAAAATATTACCTGAATACAGAGAAAGGCTGGATTATGAACTTTCAGTTGTAAAAAGAATGGGGTTTGCAGGATATTTTCTCATTGTGAAGGATTTTATAGATTTTGCAAAAAGGAAAGGTATTCCTGTTGGAATGGGAAGGGGTTCTGCTGCTGGCAGTTTGATTTCATACTGTCTTGGAATTACAAATATTGACCCTATGAAATACAACCTTTTATTTGAGCGATTCCTTAACCCTGAAAGAATAACATTACCGGATATTGACATTGATTTCTGTTATGAAAGAAGAAATGAGATAATTGATTATGTAACAGAAAAATATGGATCAGAAAATGTTGCTCAGATAATTACTTTTGGAAGTATGAATGCCAGAGCAGTGGTCAGGGATGTTGGAAGGGTAATGGGAATATCCTACGGAGAAGTAGATAAAATTGCAAAGATGATTCCATTATCTGCAGGTATTACTTTAGAAAAAGCAATGGAAGTATCATCAGATTTGAAATCATTTATTGAAGGTAATGAGAAATATAAGAAACTAATGGAGTATGCAAGAGTTTTAGAGGGTCTTGCAAGGCATACATCTGTTCACGCTGCTGGTGTGGTTATAGCACCTACGCCTTTAACCGATTATCTTCCTCTTTATAAAAATCCTCAGACCAATGAAATTACCACTCAATATACTATGAATTATGTGGAAGAAATTGGTCTGTTAAAGATGGATTTTCTGGGATTAAGAACCCTTACAGTGATAGATAATACTGTAAAATTCTTGAAGGAAAAAGGAATTAAAATTGATATCGATAACATTCCTCTGGATGATAAAAAAACTTATGAACTGTTTTCGAGAGGTGAAACAATTGGTGTATTTCAATTTGAAAGTGCGGGTATGAGGGAGTATTTAAAAAAGCTCAAGCCAGAATGCATAGAAGATTTGATAGCGATGAACGCTCTCTATAGACCCGGTCCCCTTGGTAGTGCGATGGTAGACGATTTTATCAAGAGAAAACACGGGGAAAAGGAAGTAAAATATCTCCATCCTATGCTTGAGCCGATTCTAAAAGAGACATACGGAGTGATTGTTTATCAGGAACAGGTGATGCAGATAGCGAGCAAGCTCGGTGGTTTTTCTTTAGGTGATGCGGACCTGCTGAGAAGGGCAATGGGTAAAAAACTTGTAGATGTAATGCATTCACAAAAACAGGAGTTTATAAAAGGTGCAAAGAAAAATAATATATCCGAAGAAACAGCAGAAGAAATTTTTGATTTGATGGATAAATTTGCCGGGTATGGATTTAATAAGTCTTATTCCACCGGCTATGGTTTAATTGCATATCAAACCGCATATTTAAAAGCACATTATCCGGCTGAATTTATGGCAAGTACGATTTCGAGTGAAATGGATAGAATTGACCGTGTAGTTACTTTGATAGAAGAATGCAGGAGAATGGGAATAGAAGTTTATCCTCCTGATGTAAATAAGAGTATGGAGAAGTTTGTTGCTCGGGGGAAGGGTATTTCATTTGGATTGGGCGCCATTAAAAATGTTGGAAAAAGTGCTATTGAGAGTATTATATCTGCAAGAAAAGAGGTTGGGAGTTTTAAAACTATATTTGATTTTCTGGAAAATGTGGATTTAAGAGCTGTTAATAAAAAAGTTATGGAGAGTCTGATTCAGTCTGGTGCAACCGATTCTCTGGAAGGAACAAGAGCTCAAAAAATGGCAGTCTTTGATAAAGCTTATTCTTATGCTCAAAGAAAACAGAGTGAAAAGGAAAAAGGACAAACTAACATTTTTGATTCGGATGGGGAAAAAGCAGGTATCAGGAAGAAAGATTTATTTAAACTTCCTGAGGTTAAAGAATGGAGCAGGTTTGAATATCTGGCAAGAGAAAAAGAATATTTAGGGTTTTATCTTTCGGGTCATCCCCTTTTAAGATTTGAAGATGAAATAAAATATCTTTCCACTATTTCTATTGATTTAGTTAATTATATTAAAGAAAAAACTCAGGTAAGAACCGGGGGAATTATTACAGGAATAAAAGTAATTCTGGATAAAAAAAATAATAAGATGGCATTTATTACCCTTGAAGATTTCACTGGTTCTGCAGAGCTGATTGCTTTTTCGGATATGTATGAAAAATATAAGGAAATTTTAAAGAATGATAATATGATTTTTGTTACGGGTAGCATTTCAATAAAAGATAATGAAAACTCGAAAATAATATGTAAGGAAATTATTCTATTAGATGAGGCAAGCACTAAAATTGCAACAAAACTTTTTATTGTTTTGCATACTCAGAGTATTGAAGATGGTATTCTTGGAACAATTGGTGAGTTAATATCTAATTATAAGGGCGATAAAGAGTTAATTGTTGAAGTAAAAGATGAAATGGGGTCAGTTTTAACCCTGAAATCCAGAAAGTACAGTGTTTCTCTTGATAAAAAACTTATTAAGTCTCTTAGAGATATTCTTGGTAAAGAAAATGTATGGATTAAATAGGAATTTGTACGTTTTTTGAAATAAATATAATAACTGTAATGTTAAATAGTAATT
>QNDJ01000230.1 GCA_003644825.1 Candidatus Zhuqueibacterota bacterium
AAATGAAAGTAGGCATAATTTCAGACAGTCATGATAATAAAGAAAAAATAATAGAGGCAGTTAAAGTTTTTAATAAAGAGAATGTAGGTTATGTAATCCATGCTGGAGATATAATTTCACCTTTTACCTATAGAGAATTTAAGAACCTTACTGCGCCTATGTTTGTCATATATGGTAACAATGATGGAGAGAAGTTTGGTTTGCAGAAAGTTTTTAACAGGATAACGGAACCACCTGCTGAAATTTCTATTGATAATCGAAATTTTCTTGTATTACATGCCCCCAGGGGGCTTGAGGCATTTAAATCTAGCGGTATATATGACTATATCGTATATGGTCATACTCATATTATTGAGGTCAGTATGGGAGAAACGACTGTTATAAATCCTGGTGAAGCCTGTGGATGGATTACAGGTAGATATACTGTTGCAGTTCTCGATTTAGAAACAGGTAAAGTTGAAATTGTAGATATATAATTGTTATTGACATTAAGGAAAAAAGTTTGTAATATTTATGCCGATAATAAAAATAATTGAACTTTTATTCTGTTTTCAGGTTTAAATAATAGAAAGAGAGAAGTTTAATTTTTAAATAAAAAGTTATAATAGTTACAATTTTTGTAAATTTTGTTATTAAGAAATTTTATATTGAGCCTAAATTTTAACTGGTATAAAATTTGCAATAACATTAATTGAAGAAAAAAATAAAGGGTAGAGATATGAGAAAATTATTAATAATTTTATTGATAATCTCTCTCCCGGTAATATTTTCATCCTGTTATACAGTTGTACATGCACCATATAGAGAAAGAGAAGTAATCTATGAAGATTATTACGACAATGAGAGTGAAGGAGAAATAAATTATCATTTTCACTACTATCCTTATTCATACTTTGGATTTGGTTTTTATCCTTACAGTTTTGGATTCTATTACAATCCGTGGTTATGGGATCCGTGGTACTGGAATGTTGGTTTCTTCTGGGGATATTACGACCCGTGGTTATGGGGATATAACCCGTATATGTTCGGCTATTCACCCTGGGGGTGGCATTATTCATCCTGGGGATGGGGCTGGAGATATGGATATTATGGTTCATACTGGCACCGATATGGTGGGTATGAATATACGGGTACAAGAAGAAGCTTTGGACAGAGAAGAAGCGATTTTTCCAGGGATAGTGGAATAGGACTGCAGAGAGTTATTACAAGAGCAACCAATACCTATGCTTCTACAACTCTTTCGAAAAGTTCCAGCAGTAGAAATTCAAATATAGGGTTAAGAACTGTTCGGAGAACAACTTATGGAACGAAAAGTATAACCAGGTCAGGAAGCTCATCAAGAAGTAGTGTAGGCTCAACCAGAAGGTCTTATTCTTCAAGGCCAAGAAGTGTTACAAGGTCAAGAGGTAGTAGTAGTTCATCATCAAGGCCGAAGGGTCGTTCATATTCAAGACCACCTTCAAGGAGCTATTCTCCACCAAGCAGGAGCAGTTCACCTTCAAGGTCGGGTTCCAGCAAACCAAGAAGCACCGTTAGAAGACACAGCAGTTTTATTGATAAACTTAAATCCATAGGTAAAAGCTACACATCACCCAGAAGATACACTACAAAGTCAGTTCCAAGAATGTCTATACCTTCGCTAAAGAATACATCTAATATTATTAGAAGTATCAGCAGAGCAATAAGTTCCAGTTCCAGGAAAAGCTCTTCTTCCAGCAGAAGTTCAAAAAGAAGTATTAAAAGAAGATGATTTAAGAGGGATTATCATATAAAAATAAAACAATAATTGATTATATAAGATATAGGTATTTTAATTTTTTATAAAGACGGGTGTAAATGCCCGTCTTATAATTTATAAGATGATATTACTTAAAGACAAGAGGCTCTTTTTTCTACTATTAAGTTTTATTATTTTTTTTATATTTCCTTCCAGTATTCAGTCAGAAGAATTTAGAATTATTAAAACTGTCAGGAAACTTCTATCTAAAGGGAAATATTACAAAGCAGAGGAACTACTTAAATTAAGGCTGCAGAAAAAGGGTATTTCTGAAAATGAAAAGAAGGAAATTCACCTGCATCTCGGAATAGTTTATCACAGAATGAATAAGATGTATCTAACTGAAATGGAATTTGAAGAGGTTCTAAAAATTGACCCGGAAATTATCCTTGACGAAAAATTCTTTGATAAAGATATAATAGAGATAATGAACGATGTTAAGAGAAATACAGTAGGTTCTTTAAAAATTATTACCATCCCGGATAGTTCTGCTATATATATTAATAAAAAGAAGAAAGGTATTTCTCCTTTATTCTTAAAATCTGTCTACAGTGATTACACTGAAATAACCGCAATAAAAGAAAACTATAATATTGGAGAAAGAAAAATCTATGTTTTCCCCGGGGAAACTACTGAAGTAAGAATGGTACTGAGATGGCAGGATTTTTTTGGAATCCTTGAAGTAAGAACATCTCCGGAAAAAGCTGATGTATACATAAATGATACTTATGAAGGGGTATCTCCTCTATTTTACACGGGAATGGATAAATGTAAGGTAAAAATTGAAAAAGATGGATACGTTCCAGAAACGAAAATAATTGGGCTGAAAAGAAGAAAGATAATAAGGCATTTTCAATATCTTATTGAAAAAAAGGACAAACTTTTATATTCACAGCTTATACCGGGGCTCGGGCAATTTAAATATGGGTATACCAAGCACGGCATATTCTTTTCTGCTCTTACTCTCGGGTATTTAATTTATTATTTTAACTATATGCAGAACAATAATCCCTTAAAGGGATTACCCTTACTGAGATATGTTTCTGTTGGTGGAAAATACTATTATTATAAAGATGACCAGATTATTTCTTCTCTGGAATACTCCAGAGAAAAAGCAAAAAGAGAAAAATTGATTTTTGATTATGAAAATAAAAAAACATTTATTACACTGGCAGGGGTAGGAATTTACCTTCTCAATTGTATTGATACATTTTTTATAATAAAAAGAGATTTAAAAAGAAAGATGGAAAAAGAAAGAAAAAAAATCAATTTTGAATTCAGCACAGGCTTTAATTATGGTAAAATTAGCTTAGAGTACAAATTTTAAAATTAATGAATAAAAAATTAATTTTCAGGATTATACTATTTTTACAGCTTATTTTCCCGTCAGTTTCTGCTTCCCAGAATGTTAATAATCCAGAGTTAAAACTGGCAATTGATTATTATAGAAAAGGAGAATTCAAGACTTCTGCGAAAATTATTAAAGAACATATTGCAAGAAATGAATTTAAAGGTAAAGACCTTGTTATAGCGAACCTTTATCTTGGGTTCTCGAATTACAAAATGAACAGGAGATATCTCGCAAAAATCAATTTCGAAGAAGTACTAAATCTGGAACCGAATATCAATCTGAAAAATAAAGATTATGATAGAGAAGTTATTGACTGGTTTGAATCCCTGAAATCCGATTTTATTGCTACGCTAAATATAGAAACTACCCCGGACAGTGCAGAAATATACATCAATAAGAAGAAAATAGGATTTTCCCCTGTTAGAAATAAACATCTAATATCAGACTTTTATGAAATTCTTGCTCTAAAAGATGGTTATAAGGTTGCCAGAAGTTCTGTTCGGTTGAAACGTAGTGATACGCTGAATATATCTATTAAAATGGAAGAAGATAACAACAAAGGAATCGCCATTATAAGAACTGAACCTGCAGAGGCTTCTATATATATAAAAGATGAATTTAAAGGTTACTCACCGGTCATTGTCTCAGAACTTACAGCAGGAAACTACACTATAACTATGAAAAAACAAAAATATTTTATCAGAAAAGGTATTCTCAAAGTAGAATCAGGAAAGATTACCAGAGTTACTTTTAAGCTGGAAAAAATAAAAAGCCATTTTTTACTCTTTGAGCTCTGCCCTGGACTGGGACAGTTCCTTTTAGGGTATAAAACTCATGGAATAGTATTCTCATCTTTAACATTTGGTTATCTTATTTATTATTACACTAAAATGAAAGGAGCAAATCCTTATAAAACTTTTCCACCATTGAAAAGGATTGGTGAAAGGTTTTATATTGGAGATGAAGAAGTAAGTATGGATTATTATATTTATGAATTTAATAGACAGAACTATGAAAAGTATAAGTATGACAGAAAAAAACACAGAACCAGAATGTTAGGGGCGGGTTTATATCTTTTAAATCTGATTGATACCTTTGTAATTATTAAAAGTGATTTAAAAAAGAAAAAAGAAAAACAACAGAAAAAG
>QNDJ01000231.1 GCA_003644825.1 Candidatus Zhuqueibacterota bacterium
AAATAAAAAAACCGGCTGCACAAAGACTGTTATAAAAATCACTTTTTCTTTGAATAATATAACTCATAAAAATAATAAATGCCATTAATGAAGCCCGAATAACAGGACTTCTTGCACCTGTTAATACGATATAAAACAACAAACCAGGTATAATCAAAATAAACAAGAATTTTCTCTTTAAATGCAAAATCTTACCAATAAAAACTAAAAAACCAATAACAAAACCCACATGAAGGCCAGAAACCGCAAGAATATGAATAACACCACTCTTGATAAATGCCTCTTTAATTTCAGGGTTTATACCCTCTCTTTCACCGATCATTACTCCCTTTAATATTTCAGCTTCTTCAGGATTAAATCTTTCACTAATTCTATCAACAAGGTATAGTTTTATTGGCTTTATTATCTGTCTTTCAAAAAAATTCCCTTTATTACCTCTTCTTACTATAAATGTATCACTCTTTTTTTGCTTTAAGATGGCAAAAATACCCCGCCTGTTTAGATACTGCTTATAATTAAACCCACCGGGTATTCTTTCTATTCGGGGGGCAATTATCATCCCATCAGCTCTGATTACATCTCCATAATCAGAAAAATCTCTTTTTGTGTCTCTAATTATCAGTATTTTTCCCTTTATTCTAACAATTTTATTATTCGCTTTAATTAAAATCGGAACTATTACAAAATGAGTTTTTTCATTATAGTAATCCTTCCTGTCACAAATCCAGCCTATCAATTCTACTTTCCTGTTAAAAAGGTTACTGAACATTCTGTTGTATTTTACGATTCTATCATTATTTAATTGAATATCTAAAAACCCCAAAAATATTAAAAGAATAAAAACAAATACTGAACCATTAAAATTCTTCTTATACAGGAAAATATTAATTATAATTAAAACTAAAATTATGAAGAAACTAAAAAATAAACTCAAATGTAAAAATCTTCCAAGAAAAATACCTATAATGAAGGGAAACAAAACTTTTAAGGCAGGCTTTGAATACATCATTTAAGTATATTCAAGAATAATGATATGAATAGTTTACATCAATATAATGTTTATTTTGATAAAAATCAATTAAAGCATAATCTAACTTTAAACCGATAGGGTAAAATAATTAATAAAAAATAGTTGATTGTTTTCTTAATAATATTTATAATATACAAATAAATACCAATAATCATTATAATAAACCTATAAAAAAATCTTTTAACAGGAGAACAAAATGATAATTAGAAGTTATTCAATTAACGATATTCCCCGTCGAAGGTTTCTTCAATCGAGTCTTAGGGGTGGAATTGCAATTGCATCGACACCAGCCCTTATGAAACATCTATTATCCTTTTCTGGTTCGAAGAAAATAAGTGCAAAACTCCCTATTGACCCCAAGATTTTAAACAGAACAATAAAAAAAGCCCTCGAAAAAGGTGGTGATTTTGCAGAAGTTTACATAGAACATAGAATTTCAAGGAACATTCAGATGGAAGAATCGAAGTTTAAAAGTGCCATCTTCGGCATAAGTCAGGGAGCAGGAGTCAGAGTAATTTCTGGAGACAAAACTGGATATGCCTACACTGATGATATAACCGAAGAAAAACTGATAAGAGCCGCTGAAGTTGCATCCTATGTAGCAAGAGGTACTAAAGCAGAAAAACCAATCAATATTCAAAAAACAAGCAGAAAATCATTTATAACTGTTAAATTACCTCTTGAAGATATTGCAGACTCAAAACGCCTTGATGTTATGAAAAGGGCTGACCAGGCTGCTCTCGATTATGACCCGAAAATTAAAATGACATTTATAAGCTATTATGATGAAATAAGAGGAAGGACCATTGCAAACAGTGAAGGTATACTTTTAAATGATGAGTTACCACTACTGTTTTTCATCGTTCAAACACTTGGAGTTGGAAACAATACCCGTCACCTGGGTCGAGAAAGAATCAGCAAGCATTCAGGATTTGAGATGTTTGATGAAATAAAACCGGAAAATGTTGCCCGAACTGCTGCCCGGGAATCCATTGTTATGCTCGATGCAAAAGAAGCCCCTGCTGGAAAAATGGATGTTGTAATGCAGAACGGCTGGGGTGGAGTCCTTGTTCATGAAGCCGTAGGACACCCCCTCGAGGCTGATAATATCGCAAAGAAAATAGGAGTATTTACAGGAAAACTCGGGCAAAAAGTAGCAAGCGATGTCTTTACTATGGTTGATGATGGTTCCCTGCCAAATTTTAGAGGAACTACAAACTTCGATGATGAAGGCACTCAGATGAAAAGAAACGTCCTTATTAAAAATGGTATCCTTGTTAAATATTTGACTGACATTCTTTCAGCAAAACAATTAAAAATGGAACGCACAGGTAATGGAAGAAGAGAAAGTTTTAGATATATACCGATACCACGGATGACAAACACATTTATTGAGAAAGGTAAAGATAAACCTGAAGATATACTTGCTTCCACAAAAAGTGGGATTTATGTTCAGAGTTTAAGTGGTGGAAGTGTAAATCCTATAACCGGAATGTTCAATTTTACCTGCCGGGAAGCTTATATTATTGAAAATGGCAAAAAAACAACACCCGTTAAAGGAGCAACACTAATTGGAAGTTGTAAAGAAATTATCTCTAACATAGATGCTGTAGGTGATGACCTTGCATTTGGTCCAGGAACCTGTGGAAAAGGACAATCAGCTGAAGTAACTGTAGGGCAACCAACAGTAAGGATTCGTGGTATTAATGTCGGTGGAAGTAAAGCAAGAAGTTAATATTTGAAAAAAAGGAGTTAAAAATGGATTATAAAGAATTAACAATACAATTAGTAAAAAAATGCATCAAAAAAGGAGCAGACCTGGCAGAAGTTTACCTTGAAGTTAGAAGAAACCTCAGTATTGAAGTCAGGAATGGCAAAATAGAAACTGTCCAGGAAGCAGTATCGCATGGCATAGGTTTCAGGGTTTTTGTTAAGAACAAAATGGCTTTTTCGAGCTGTAATGATTTCTCTGATAAAGCAATGAATGATACCATTACAAAGGCAGTTGAACTCGCGAAAAATACAACTCCTGATAAAAATAATATACTCCCTGATAACAAAGAAATAACGGTAGTAGAAGGTTTATATGACTCTGAAATAAATAAAATTACTATGGAGAAAAAAATTGAGCTCGCTAAAACGACAGAAGAGCTCGCAATGAAAGACCCCAGAATAACTAAAAGTGCTGGAGCAGGATACGGTGAAACAGAAGTGGAAATCTTTTTATCCAATTCCAATGGTATCTCGAAAAACTTCAAATCCACAGTATGTAGCTTTGGTGTAGCAGTTGTAGCTGAAAAAGGAGAACAGAAATCTTCAGGAAGTGAATACTGTTCCAGGCGATTTTTTGCTGACCTTAAATCACCGGTAGAAGTAGCGGGCAAAGCTGCAAAAGATGCCTATGAAATGCTGGACCATCGTATGGTTAAAACCCAGAAAGCACCTGTAATATTTGACCCCGATGTTGCAAGCGCAATTTTAG
This sequence comes from Candidatus Zhuqueibacterota bacterium, assembly GCA_003644825.1. GTDB lineage: Bacteria > SM23-31 > SM23-31 > B21-G16 > B21-G16 > B21-G16. Next base: position 3,513 of record QNDJ01000231.1, read on the forward strand.
GGGGAATACTTGGAGCAATAAATGGCGAAAGAGTCCTTCAGGGTGCAAGTTTCCTTGTAAACAAAATTGGAAAAAAAATAGGTTCCGGGCTTCTAACCATAATTGATGATGGCATCAGAGCTAAAGGGCTGGCAAGCCGCCCCTTCGATGGTGAAGGTGTCCCAACTCAGAAAAGAATTATTATAGAAAAAGGCATTTTAAAAGGGTATATATATAATACAATTGTTGCAAAAAGAGCTGGTGTTAAAAGCACCGGAAATGCCTCTCGAGGTAGCTTTACAAGTATACCGGGTATTGGACCCCATAATTTTTATATGGATAAAGGAGATACATCACCAGAAGAAATTATTAAAGCAACAAAAAAAGGACTTTATCTGAAAGGTATTACTGGATACGGAATAAACCCTGTTAATGGAAATTTTAGCGGTGGAGCTTCTGGATTCTGGATTGAAAACGGAAAAATAGCTTTTCCAGTAAAAGGGCTTACAATAGCAGGAACTGCATTCCAGATGTTTAATGATATTGATATGGTAGGAAATGACCTTGATCTGTATCGAAGCTTTACCTCGCCAACTTTTAGAATTAGATTAATGCAAATCGGTGGAGAATAGTTAATGTAATATGTTGTTCCATTTAACCTTCATAAATACCGGATTATTATTCTATAACATTTAACTATTCAAAAAGCTAACTTTTCTGTCATCGCGGGGAAGAAACGAATTTAACTAAAAAAGTCAAATATAAAATTTTATTTATTAAACGT
>QNDJ01000232.1 GCA_003644825.1 Candidatus Zhuqueibacterota bacterium
GTATTATTTCTTTTATCAGGTACTTGATATATTTTTTATATGTTGTTTTATTGAAAATAAAGGATAAAAAAATAAAGTAATAACATTTTTTCTGTCAGAACGGAAAATGGATATAAATACCGAATGTCTTTTCTCTTATATGCTTCATTCAATTTTTATCTTTTGTTTTTAAAAGGAAGACAGTATCTATTAATTTTTTTGGAAAAATAAAAAAGACATTTAGTAAGTTAAAGTAATTTTTATTTTAATTATGATTGTTAGTTAAAGAAATTATTTGTAAATTTCATTTTTAAAATGATATTAGATATTATGATTTATGAAGTTTGAGGTAGTTTCAAAAGATAATGAAAGTAAAGCAAGGGCGGGATTACTTCACATTGGTGGAAAAGTTATTGAAACACCTGTTTTTATGCCTGTTGGAACCCAGGGGACAGTAAAGACTTTATCTCCTGAGGATTTAAGGGAAGCAGGAACAAAAATAATCCTTGCAAATACATATCATTTGTATCTTCGCCCCGGTGACCAGCTTATAAAGGAACTCGGGGGATTACACAGATTTACAGGTTGGAGTGACCCTATTCTAACAGATAGTGGTGGTTTTCAGGTTTTCAGTCTTGCAGACCTTGTTAAGATTGAAGATGATGGAGTATGGTTTCAATCCCATATTGATGGGGCTCACCATCTTTTTACTCCAGAAAAAGTAATAAAAATTCAGAAAAATTTAGGTTCAGATATAATTATGCCACTGGACCAGCCTGTTCCATTTCCTTCAGATTTTGTAATTGTTGAAAATTCTGTGGACAAAACAATCAATTGGGCAGAAAAAAGTAAAAAGACTTTTGAAAATGAACCATCTGTTATAAATGAAAATCAATCTCTTTTTGGAATTATTCAGGGTGCAACTTTTAAAGAACTCAGAAAAAAATGTATACTTTCAATTGTTGAAATGGATTTTCCCGGCTATGCTATAGGTGGTTTGTCAGTAGGAGAACCTAAAGAAATATTGTATGAGATTTCAGATTTTTCGACTGATTTGTTGCCAGAAGAAAAACCAAGATACCTTATGGGAGTAGGAAAACCAGAAGACTTGGTCTATTGTGTTGAAAGAGGGATTGATATGTTTGACTGTGTAATTCCTACAAGAAATGGAAGAAATGGTACGGTATTTACTTTTGAGGGAAAACTTGTGGTTAAAAATTCCGAGTTCAAAGATGATAAAAAACCCATAGAAGAAGAATGTTTATGCTATGCGTGCAGAAATTTTTCAAGGGCTTATATACGTCATCTTTTTCAAGCTGGTGAAATCCTTGCCCTCCGATTAGCCACTCTTCATAACATCACCTTCTATAATAGAATTCTTCGTGAAATAAGATTCTCTATTATTGAAGGGAATTTTCAATTCTGGAAAAAAACTTTTTTTGAAAAATATTTACTGAAATAGTTGTTTTTTTCAAAATTTTTTTTATATTCTATTGCCCTAAACGATAGAGGCAATTTTTTATGATTTTTAAGAACATAGATGGTTCCAGAGAAACCATAAAATTTGTTTGCCCCAATTGTAAAACTGAATCTAATATCCCGAAGAATTCTATTCAAGTTTTTTGTGTAAGATGTAAACAATGGTATAAAATTATGAAAAAGGGAGAAACACAATAAGATGAAAGCCGCTTTAAAATGGGAAAAAGACAGTTTATTCAGGGGAGAAAATGAAAATGGAATAACAATTGCTCTTGATGGTTGCAATAAGGAAGGACTGGAACCAATGGCTCTTCTTCTTTTATCTCTTGGTGGCTCAACTGGAATGAATGTCATTAATATTCTTAACAAGATGCAGGTAAACTACACAGATTTATCTTTACAGATAGAAGGAGAAAGATATAATGAGGAGCCGGGGCACTTCAGGAAGATTACCCTCCGCTATATTCTCAAGGGTAATAAGATGATGAGGGATAAATTTAAAAGAGCAATTGATCTCTCCATGAAAAAATATTGTAGTGTTCTCCACAGTCTTGATAAAAGAATAGGTATTAAAATTGAATATTGTATTGTTGATAATTAATTTTAATCTAAAGAGAGGAAGAAAAATTTTATTAAGGTAAAAATCGTACTATTCTTTATACCCACAAAGACTGCATTGTCTTTCTATTTCTAATTTATTAATAGGAAATATCGATACAAAAAATAGGGATAAGTAATCCTTACCTTCATATTCAATAAAAAGTGTTTCCTTTTTGCATACAGGGCAATATCTTTTATATGCCTTACGTTGTTTTTTCTTTGAATTTACTCCTATAATCCAGAACATATTTCAAAAATTGTATATGGTTTCAATCTATAACAAAATCGCCGTGTTTTTGCAAATGAGCAACAAGCCCACCATCATTCAGTATATTTGTCATCGCTTTAGGTAGAGGTGGAAAAGTTAAAGTAATATTTTTTGTTTTATTATAAACCGTTCCCTTTTGCAGGTCAACTTCCAGTTCATCACCGGCATCTATTTTATCTGTATCACATACAATTACCGGGAGACCTACATTTATAGAGTTTCTAAAAAATATCCTTGCAAAAGATTTTGCCAGCACTGCACTTACACCAGCAAGTTTAATGATAGTAGGAGCGTGTTCTCTACTTGAGCCCAGACCAAAATTATTTCCACCAACAACAAAATCACCTTTGTTCATTTTTTGTGCAAACTCGGGGTCTGCATCCTCAAGGACGTGTTTTGCAAGCTCAGGAAGATTTGACCTTAAATGAAAATACCTTCCCGGAGCAATATGGTCTGTTGAAATATCATCGCCAAATTTCCATGTTTTTCCTTTCAGTATCATTTTTATCTCCTGTTTTTTATTTTTCATAGTTAATAAGAAGTTTGAACCTGAAATTATATTTTTAATTTAGTTATAAAAATTCTCTTGGGTCTGCAATTTCCCCCTTAATTGCTGAAGCTGCCACGGTTGCAGGAGAAGCAAGGTAAATAAAACCCTCAGGATTTCCCATTCTACCCTTAAAATTTCTATTCTGTGAAGAGATACAGGCTTCTCCATTACCCAGAACACCCTGGTGAACACCAACACAGGGTCCACATCCAGGATTATTTATAGAAGCACCTGCATCATTTAAAATCTCGAGAATACCTTTTTGTAGAGCTTTTTTATAAATTTCTCTTGATGCAGGAACAACTATTAATCTTGTATCAGGATGTCTTTTTTTACCTTTTAGAATTTTTGCCGCAATCTCCAGGTCTTCAAGTCGTCCATTGGTGCAGGTGCCAATGTAAGCCTGATGAATTTTTACACTTTTGATTTGAGATATTGGTTTAGTATTATCTACGGTATGGGGAAAAGAAACTGTAGGTTCAAGATTTGTAACATCAAATTCGAGCTCTTTTTCATATTCTGCATCAGGGTCTGGTTTGATTTCTCTAAATTTTTCTCCCCGTCCTCTTGAAATAAGAAATTCTTTTGTTATATCATCAGAGGCAATCAGTCCTGCTTTTGCACCGGCTTCAACAGCCATATTCGATAAGGTCATTCTCTCGTTAATTGGCATATTTTCAATGGTTTCGCCACAAAATTCCAGAGCTTTATAAGTTGCGCCATCAGCTCCTATTGTGCCAATTATGTGTAAAATAAGGTCTTTTGAAAATACACCTTTCTGAAATTTTCCCTTTACTACAATCTTGAAAGTTTCCGGTATTTTCATCCAGGTTTTTCCGAGGGCTATGCCAACAGCAACATCGGTTGAACCCATTCCTGTTGAAAAAGCACACATTGCACCACCTGTACAGGTATGGGAATCAGCACCAATCAGTACATCACCGGGATTCAGGTAGTTCTCAAAAATAACCTGATGACATACACCATCGCCTATATCAGATAATTGAGCCCCTGTTTTTCTGGCGAACTCTCTTAACAGCATATGGTCATTGGAGAGTTCTCGCCGGGGGCTGGGTGATGCATGGTCAAGGAAAAGTACTGTTCTATCAGGATTAGCAGCTTTTTCCATATTAAGTTTTTGAAGCTGTCTTACAGCAAGTGGCCCTGTTCCATCCTGGGTTAAACATACATCAACTTTGACTATAACAAGTTCCCCCGCTTTAACTTCTTTATCTGCGTGTTCGCTCAATATTTTTTCTGCTAATGTTTTTCCCATTTTAACCCCTCAATTATTTAGATTTGTTAGTAATTATATATCTCAAAAATATCAAAAGTTAATTTAAATTAAAAAGAATATAAAATCAATAAAATATTAAAAAGATTGCTCCACTTCGAGTA
>QNDJ01000233.1 GCA_003644825.1 Candidatus Zhuqueibacterota bacterium
ATTGTATCTCTATCTCTTATTGTTACAGTATTATTATTCATAGTTTCTGTATCAATTGTAATGCCAAAAGGAGTGCCGATTTCATCTTGCCTTCTATATCTTCTCCCTATTGAACCTGATTCATCATAAAATACATTGATATATTTTTTCAAACTATTATACAATTTTCTTGCAAATTCAGGCATTCCGTCTCTTTTTACCAGGGGAAATATTGATGCCTTTATCGGGGCTATTTTAGGAGATAGATGTAAAACAATTCTTTCCTCATCCTCCTCATAGGCATCTGCAAGACAGGTTAATAGAGTTCTGTCCACTCCAGCTGAAGTCTCAATAATATATGGAATATACCTGCTTCTGGTTTCTTCATCAAAATAGCTCATATTTTTCCCGCTGAATTGCTCGTGCCTTGAAAGGTCAAAATCTGTTCTGTTGTGTATTCCCTCAAGTTCTTTCCAGCCGAATGGAAACTCATACTCTATATCAAAAGCCTTTCTGGCATAATGAGCTAACTCTTCTTTTTTATGCTCGTAAAATCTCAATTTCTTTTCCCTGATACCAATATCTATATACCATTTCATTCTCTCTTCTTTCCAGTATTCAAACCATTTATCATCATCCCCGGGTTTTACAAAATACTGCATTTCCATCTGTTCAAATTCCCGGGTTCTGAAAATAAAATTTCCTGGTGTTATTTCGTTCCTGAATGCTTTTCCTATTTGAGCAATTCCAAAAGGAATCTTTTTTCTGGAAGCTATCATAACATTTAAAAAATTTACATATATTCCCTGAGCGGTTTCAGGTCTCAGATAGATCACACTCGCATCTTCCTCCACAGGGCCTATATGTGTTTTAAACATTAAGTTAAACATTCTTGGTTCTGTTATTTCACCGCCACATTCAGGGCATTTTTTTCCCTCAACTTCGTCTGCCCTGAACCTCAATTTACATTTTTTACAATCAACCATCGGGTCTGTAAATCCATCAACATGACCGGAAGCTTCCCAGATTTTTGGATGCATTATAATACTTGAATCAAGCCCAACAATATCATCTCTTTCCATAGTCATACTTTTCCACCAGAACCTCTTTATATTATTTTTCAACTCAATTCCCAGAGGTCCATAATCCCAGCAACTATTAATCCCTCCATAAATCTCACTGGATTGAAATATGAATCCTCTTCTTTTCGATAGTGAAACAAGCTTGTCCATTAAAGTTTCACCTGTATCAATTCTTTTCTTCTTATTCATAACTTTTCACCAGATATTCTAACGATTTAGGTTCCTTATATCCATCAATATGGTAACTCATATACTTATCCAGAAGGTTTAAAATCCCACGTATCTCCTGCTTTACAATAGAAACGTTTGGTATCCTGTCTATTTTCCATAAAGAAAATTTACTCAGATATTTCTGCATACCAGCATTTATGATTAAATTATTTCTATGGCAACTTGAACAATAGATACCACCATTTTTTATACTGAAATACCATCTTGATTCAGTTTCAGTTTTTCCACAGGTTAAACATTTACTAAAATCAATTTGATAACCATTAATCTTTAAAAATGTAATAACAAAATATATATACATATTCAAATAATTCTTTTTAACTTCATTGAGCTTTTTCAGTACAAGTAATAGCAAATTAAAAAGAGGAACATTAGATTCACGACTAATTTCTGTCCTCAAAACTAATTCTGAAATGGCTAACCCAATTACAAGTTTATTAAAATCTTCCTTTATATAACGATAAGAATTGAGTAAATCACTCTGACTTAAAAGAAACAAATCCTTATCTTCTTTATAATAAAATGCAATAGAAATATAATTTAGTTCTTCAAGATTTCCACTGAACTTACTTTTTGGTTTTCTTACTCCTTTAGCAATCAAAGATATTCTTCCAAAATCTGGTGTTTGAACTCTAATATTTCTACTTGTATCTCTGTAATCTGTGCTTTTAAGAACAATCCCTTCAGTTTCTCTTAAACCCATATTTATATATTATATTTCCAAGTTTTATAAAATCTACAACTGACAATTCTTCAGGTCTTTTCTGTAGATTAAACGATTTTTCGATATTCTTTATATCCAATCCTTCTATATATTTCAATGAATTTTTCAGCATTTTTCTCCTCTTTCCAAAAGCAACTTTTACAAGATGTTTGAAAAAAGGATAATCAAATTCAATATTATTTCTTTCACCGTGGTAAAAACTTATTTTAACAACAGATGAATCAACCTCTGGAACAGGATAAAACAAATCTCTCTTTACATCAAACAACAATTCAGGTTCTCCAAAAAATTGAGTTATAATCGAAATTATTCCTTTATTCTTATTTTTACAGACAATCCTTTCAGCAACCTCCTTCTGAAACATCAGAACAGCTTTACTGATATACTTTCTTTCATCAAACAGTTTAAAAAGAATTGAACTGCTTAAATTGTAAGGAATATTTCCAGCAATGGCTACTTTTTCATTTTCATTAACAAACTCGTCAAAATGCAGTTTTAAGAAATCTGCCTGTATTATTATTAATTTATCATCATTATAAAACCTCTTTTTCAGGTAATCAACAAGCTTGTTGTCAATTTCTATTGCATAAACTTTATTGAACTTCTTAATTAAACACTCTGTTAAAATACCTTTTCCTGCACCAATTTCGATAACATTTTCCTCAGGGCAATCATTAACACTTGAACTGATTTTTTCTGCAATATTTTTATCTTTAAGAAAAATTTGTCCAAGAGACTTCTTTGGAACTATATCCATCATCCTACTTCTTTAAAATTTCTCACCCTGAAATTAACATCAAGTTCCTCAGCAATAGCTCTACATTTCTCTACATCTACATCATCATAATTCACAATTGTTGTATAAGTTTCAAACCCTGCTTTTCTACATTCTTTTATAAATTTAATAACCGATGAATACGCCTTTTTACCAAAAATGCTTCTTGTTAGTTTCAAATATTTATCAGGGGTTTCTGCATTAAGGCTAATAGAAACAACATCAATTAATCCTTTTAATTCAGGAACTATATTACGATTATTGATAAGGTTCCCCTGCCCATTTGTATTTAATCTCACTTTCACAGGAAGATTTGATTTCACCCATCTTGCAACATCTTTAACATAATCAAGTCTTATAGTAGGTTCGCCATATCCACAAAAAACTATTTCATTATATCCTACATTTTTCCTTATATCTTCAATAGTTTCTTCAACTGTAGGTTCTTTTTTTAATTTCAGATTATGTCCTTTAACGACAGGGTTTTTTGTCCTTTCACAAAAAACACAATTCGAAGAACACCTGTTTGTTACGTTTATATACAACGAGTGCCTTATTTTATAGGTAATTTTAGGCAACAATATTTCACCTGCTATCCCGAAAAGTTTATATGCATTATACGATGTTATTCTTCCGATATCCTCAGGTGTCAGGTTAAATAAGCTGGAAAGCTTTTCAGCAACTTTAACAACATAAGCAGGCTCATTTCTCTGTCCTCTATAAGGCTCAGGTGTTAAAAAAGGGCTATCAGTCTCAATCATTACCCTTTCAATAGGGATTTTTCTTAAGATTTCATCTTTTTTGAAATTCCTGTATGTAATATTTCCTGTATAAGAAAGATAAAATCCATTTTCAATAAGATTTAACCCATTTGATAAATTTCCTGAAAAACAATGGAAAACCCCTTTTATATTTTTCATTTTATTTATAAAATTCTTTTCAATGTCACCCCAGGCATATCTTGTATGAATTATTAAAGGAAGACCGGTTTCTTCTGAAAGATTAATAAATTCTGCAAATATTTTCTGTTGAAGCTCTTTTGAAGTACATTTTCTGTAATAGTCAAGACCTACCTCTCCAATTGCAATAACTCCGGGATGTTTTGCCAGTTCCTTTATTTTCTTTAACTCACTATGGGATGTTTCCTTTAATTCATTAGGATGGATACCAACAGATATAAAAACATTCTGGTATTTCTCAAAAAGACTGATAGACTTAATACTATCCTCAAGATTAATGCTTACATTAATAATGTATTTTACATTATTAATTAATGCTCTATTAATAACTTCTTCCAGACAATCTCTATAATCCGGAAAAAGAAGATGTGCATGAGTATCAATAAACATATTTTTTAATCAAAAAAAATGATTTTAAAAATATAAATGGGAGGGCGGAAAAAACATATAAAGGAGAAGAGTAAGAAAGGTTTTTAAGAGAAAATAAAGATGTTCGGAAAACATTTACTC
>QNDJ01000234.1 GCA_003644825.1 Candidatus Zhuqueibacterota bacterium
ACCCGGTTCATATCTTGAACAGCCATTGATGGAAATTTTTCAGAAGATTATAGATAAATTTCATGGTAAGGGCTTATTATATAAAATAATAGAGAGCTCGATTCAGGGTCTGGCTGGAGGTGTTGCCATAGTTCTGCCTTATTTAGTACCATTTTTACTTGGCCTTGCCTTTCTGGAGGATATTGGGTATCTGCCAAGAATTGCTTTTTTACTTGATGCTTTTATGCATAAGATTGGGCTTCATGGTAAATCAGCTTTTCCATTTATCTTAAGCTATGGGTGTACAGTTCCTGGTATTATGGGCTCAAGAATCCTTGAATCCAGAAGAGATAGATTTATAACAATAATTCTTTCAACAATGATTCCGTGCTCTGCAAGGATGACAATAATATTTGGACTTGTTGCGTATTTCATTGGTCCATTGGCTGCTCTTTTTATTTATATATTTAACCTTTTAATAATATCAATTGCGGGTAAAATTCTTTCAAAAATTTTACCTGAGATTTCACCGGGCCTTATAATAGAGATGCCAGCTTATAAAGTGCCCAATCTTAAAGTTGTGCTTGCTAAAACCTGGTTGAGAATGAAAGATTTTATAATAATTGCCTGGCCTATTTTGATTGGTGGTAGTATTATATTAAGTTTATTAAATTATTATGATTTTGAAAAATATATTAATTATATTTTGTCACCTGTTACTAAGAGTCTTGGTTTACCTGTTATTATTGGAACGACTTTAATTTTTGGGATTCTAAGAAAAGAGCTTTCAATGATAATGTTAATTCAGGTATTCAATACACCTGATATTTCATCAGTTATGACCAATGCCCAGATATTTATTTTTACGATTTTTGTTGTTTTTTATATACCCTGTCTGGCAACTGTAGCGGTTATGCTGAAAGAAATTGGATTTAAAAGAACAGTATTTTCAATAATTATAACTCTAATAATTGCTTATACAGTATCTTTGATGTTCAGGTTTGTATTGACCTTATTATAAGTTATTTGAAAGCTTCCATTCCAGAAAAACTTCTATATAAACTTAAAGAATTTAGAATAAAGTTATCCTTTTTGTTTAATTTTTCTGATATTAACCTTGTAATAAGCATTCCGGTACCGGGACCGAGCATAAAACCCTGTCCACACATTCCAACTGCAAGTATTAATCCTTCAATATTTTTTACCGTGCTGATTATAGGAAAACCGTCTGGAGTCATAGGGTATAGCCCTCTCCAGATTCTTCTTATTTTTAAGTTAGCGAGCCTTGGAATAGTTTCAATCATCCTTCTTGATACCTGTAAAAGAAATTTTGAGGTGGACCTTCTATCAGTTCCAGGTATTATTGGTTCAGGTGTAAGGCAAATAACAAGTTGATTTTCGGCGTTTTGATAGAAGTAGAAATTTTTTGAACCCGGTCTTTTTCTCAGATCAACAACTAACGGGTAGAAGAGCCTTGCAATTGGTTCTGTTATGCAGGCTTCGTGAGAATCTGGCATAATAGGGATATTTAAATTTATCATTTTCCCTATTTCACCGGCTTCTGCTCCTGCAGTATTTATTACCCATTTTGATGAAAAGATATTTTTATTTGTTCTGATATTTTCAATTTTTCCATTATTAACGGTAATGTTTATTACTTTTTCATTGAAATAAAAATCTGCACCCTTTTCTTTTGCTCTGAAGTAAAATGCATTGATAGAACTTAGAGGAGAGGCATTACCATCTTCAGGTGAAAAAGTTCCGCCTCTCAATTCTTTTTCATATATACCAGGAACAATTTCTTTTATTTCTTCTTTGCTTATCCAGTTAATATTCAGCCCGTATTTTTTCTGGACAATTAACAGGTCTTTTAGCATTTTTTCTGTTTCTTCTGAATAAGCAGGAAAAGTGTATCCACCCTGAATCCATCCTATATCATCGCCGTATTTTTCTTTCCAGGTGGAAAAAGCTTTTAAGGAATCCTGACATAACCAGATTTTTGCAGCATCAGAATGAGTTGCTCTAATTCCACCTATAGCTGATTTATTCTGTCCCTGCCCGGGTGATGCATATTTTTCTATTACAGCCACTTTAAAGCCTGATTCAGCCAGATAAAATGCTGCTGGTGTTCCAACGCTACCTGCCCCTATTATAACTATATCGTGTATATTAGACACTTTTATTCTCCTTCTATTCCAGCAAAAGCCTTAACCGGAATTTCCATTGCCAAAGGCCTGATTGTTGACTTTACTATTTTTTCAGGGTTTATTCCTTCATCCTTTAACATTTTTAAAATTAGGTTTGAACAGGTTTTTCCGCCACAGGGTCCCATACCAGCCCTGGTAATAGCTTTAATCTGATTCATATCGGTAATACCTGAGCGAATTAACCTTTTAATTTCACCTTTTGTAACCCGTTCACACCTGCATATTATAATATCATCATCAGCCGTTGGTGGAATAATTGTTTTAATCGGTTTAGCCATTTTATCCGGGTCCTGACATCTGATACCTGCGATTTTTACAGCTAAGTCTTTTGGAGTTTCCAGGGTAACAAGTATAGTTCTATCCTGCCATTTCAGGTTTCTTATTTTTTTCACAATTACTTCTACAGGGTTTTCTCCTTTATAGTCAACAGCTATAACTTTGTCTCCTTCCCTGAAGTTGGGAATAAGTTCGTATGGAATAGTAACAAGAGCCGTTTCCCCACCTTTTCTATAATCAACCATTGTAATTGCAAGCCCTGGGCATATAGCTACACATCTACCGCAGCCAACACACTCTCCATCAAACTCGGGAAGGTCAAGGATGTTGCCTATTTTGTCGGATAGTTTTATAGAGTTCTTGGGACAAACTGTTATGCACGGGTTGCATGGAATTTCCTGAAAGCAATGCAAAACAGGAAATACTCCTTTTTTTATTTCTGGGTACTCTGGTTCTTTTATTTTCCCGGGATGGCTTTTTAAAATCTGTTCTTTTTCAGCCCATTCTTCTGGTATTTTAATCTTTTTACCGATAGCACCTGCTATTTTTAAGCCGGCGATTTTTCCACTGAACATTGCTGATGATGCTTCTGCAATTTCATAGGCATCCCCGGCTGAATATACATCTATATTAGCAGATTTAGCCTGTTCAACAAATTCATCTACCGGGTTTAAACCTACTGCAATTAAAATTGTGTCAACAGCAAAGGTTTTTTCAGTTCCTTTTATGAAATTGAATTTTTCATCTACTTTTGCAATAGTAATGGACTCGACTTTGTCTTTTCCGTTTGCACTTAAAACTGAGTGAGAAGTATAAACTGGAACACCTAGCCTTTTTATTTTATTTTCATGAACCTGATATCCCGTGATGTAAGGCATAGCCTCTATTAACCCAACAACAGTAATTTGAGCTTGTAATGCGTGATAAGCTGCAATTAATCCTACATTTCCACCACCGACTACGAATATTCTATCAGATGATTTTACGAGGTCTCTGTTAACGAGGGTTTGGAAAGCACCTGCACCATAAACTCCCGGTAAGCTACATCCAGCAAAAGGTAGAGCTTTTTCTCTTGCTCCTGTAGTGATGAGTAACTTTTCAGGTTCAATGAGGGTGTACTTTCCCTGTTGAAATATACCTACTTTTTTATCTGAAAACACTCCCACGGCTTGAGCATTCAGCATTACATTTACAGAATCGAGTTTTTTTATTTCATTTTCGAGCATTTTTGCAATATCAATTCCTCTTGTTCCGGCATAACAATCTTCAACAGAACCAAAAAAAGTATGAGTTTGAAGAACAAGTTTTCCACCGAGGGAGTGTTTATCATCTACAATTATTGTGTTAATGTTAAGCTTACCCAGTTCGATAGCAGCAGCCAGTCCAGATGGACCCCCTCCAATTATCAAAACTTCCGTTTTGATAATTTCTATGTCTTTGAATTCCGGGATTTCATCAAGGGGTGGTAGTTCTGGATATCCATCGTTTCTCTCTATTATCATATTCTCTTTTAGAGGTGTCATACAGGATTTAACAGGAAATCCATTAGCGATTACTGCACATTCACTGCATTGACCATTTGCACAGTATAACCCCTGGGTTGTTCCATCTCTTTGATTCTTGCTTAGGATGTTAATTCCGTTGGCAGCAAGGGCAGAAATAATCATTTCACCTTTTCTACCCATAAGTTTCTGACCATTAAAATAGAAAGGAATGTATTCATATTCAGGTACATTTAGAATCGGATGTTTTTTTATTCTTTTTTCCATTTTTCTCTTTTTGTTAAAGTTTAAATA
>QNDJ01000235.1 GCA_003644825.1 Candidatus Zhuqueibacterota bacterium
ATCAAATATAATTATTAAAAAAAATAATGTAAGTAATATTGTTTTTATCTTCATTTCCAGTTTAACTATCTTATAATATCATTATATGTTACAATAATTATAAAAAGAAATATCAAAGCCATTGCAATCTGATGAATAACAAGTTTAGTTTTAACAGGAACAGGTTTTCTTAAAATTGCTTCAAGAACAATAAATACAAGGTGTCCACCATCAAGAACAGGAACAGGTAACAGGTTTAAAAAACCCAGATTTAAACTCAAAAACGCCATAAATACGAATAAACTTTCGATTCCAGAGCGAGCAGACTCACCCGCAAGTTTAGCAATAAAGATAGGACCTCCAAAAGATTTTATCGATTCTTTTCCTGTAACAACTTTCTTTATTGAAATTGCAACCAGTTTTGTCAACTGGTATGTCCTTTTAAATCCAATCCCGATTGATGAAATAAAACCTACTTTTATGGTATCAATCCTTGGATATATACCGATTATTCCTACTACTACCTTTTTACCATCAGCATCTATTAAAGTATCTCTTCTTGTTTTTATATCTTTCGAGACAACCTTTCCATTGTGAATCCAGCTGAAATTCAGGATTTTCTCGGGATTATTGTGCACGATTCCCGTCATTTCTTCCCATTTAAAAATCTTTTTATCTCCGATTGCAGTAATTCTATCACCCGGCATTAATCCAGCTTTTTCAGCAGGGCTTCCTTTTATGACCTCACCAATAATACTTTTGTCATTAATTATTCTTTCACCAACAAAAAAAGAAGAAGCTGCAAAAACCAGAACTGCTAACAGAAAATTCATCAGGGGACCAGCACTAACAACAAGGGCTTTAATATATGCAGGTTTGGACATAAATTCCCAGGGTTTTCCTTCAATCCCTTTAGAATTTAAACTTTCATCTATCATTCCAGCCATTTTACAATATCCACCAAGAGGAATATAAGAAATGCAGTAATCTGTTTCACCAATCTTTTTACCAAAAGCTCTTGGTGGAAAACCAAGGGAAAACCTCTCCACTCTTATTCCTGTCAATTTGGCAAAAATAAAATGGCCAAATTCATGTAAAAATATTAATACACCAAGAACAAATATAAAAGCTATTAAAGTCGTCATTTATAATATCCTGTCTTTACTCTTGTTCTGCATTCTCTATCTACCATTAACAAATCATCGAGGTTCGGATTTTCCTTCCAGTTATGAGTATAGAGAATTTCTCCAATTATTTCGGGAATCTGTGTAAAATTCACATTACCATTTAAAAAAAGTTCAACAGCTTCTTCATTTGCAGCATTTATTGCAGCCGGAGCCGTGCCACCCATCCTTAATGCTTCATAAGCCAGATTCAAACATTCAAATTTCTCAAAATCTGGCGGATAAAAACTTAAATCGTATCGGCCAAGAAAATCAAACCCATTCCACAAATATTCTCTTCTCTCCGGGTAGTTTAAAGCATACTGCAAAGGTATTTTCATATCTGGTAAACTTAACTGGGCTTTTATTGTTCCATCAATAAATTCAACCATAGAGTGAACAATTGACTGAGGATGAATCACAACCTTTATTCTTTCAGGCGGAACATTAAATAACCAGAATGCCTCTATAACCTCAAAGCCTTTATTCATCATTGTTGCTGAATCTATTGTTATTTTTCTTCCCATATACCAGTTTGGATGATTCAAGGCTTCCTTTATGGATACATTTGATAATTCATCCTTCTCTCTATTAAGGAACGGTCCACCGGACGCAGTAAGTATTAACTTTTTTATTTTACTTTTATCTTCACCAATTAAACACTGCCAGATTGCACTGTGTTCACTATCCACAGGTATAATTTCAACATTATTTAACCTCGCCAGTTCAGTAACAATATTTCCTGCAATAACAATTGACTCTTTATTTGCAAGGGCAATATTAATACCCTTTTCAATTGTTTTAGTAGTAGGCAATAGACCTGCTGCACCTATTAAACCATTCACAACGAGGTTAATAGTATCCGCTTCTTCAATCATCTGTAAAATGCCCTGATGCCCTCCATAACATTTTAGATGCTTCAATTCCTTTAACGATTCTTTAAAATCATTGTATAATGTTTCTTCTGTAATAACTGCAAATTCGGGCTTAAATTTTTTTACCTGTTCTACAAGCAAACCAATATTTCTATGCCCTGTCAGCCCAACTACCTCATAATTTTCAGGGAAACAATCCAGTATCTCCAGAATTTGCCTTCCAATAGAACCTGTTGACCCTAAAATAATTATTCTCTTTTTCAAATTTTTTACCTTAATGATAATAAAATTCCAATAGTTATACTTTTAAAATACCCTGAACTGTATTCCATATTTACCTTTGAAAAAGGAATCAATCCAAGTGAAACACCTACAGTATACCTCAAATCAGTTTCCTTAAATGTGCTGGAAAAATCGGTTGTATATAATCCCCCTTTTTTGAAACTGGCGTTCATTAAATAAATATTGTAACTAACACCACCATAAATAGTTATTAACGGTAAACCTTCACTAACAACACCTGAAAATGTTAAGGTTGACATTTTGAAATCGTCTACACCTGATAACCTGCTATATGCCCCGACAAGAGATATTTTCGGGAGCCCGAATGTCTGAAATACACCGTATTTTATTATACCTGTATATATATTGACATTTTTCGATACGTCATCACCAAATTCTATGTTTATATATCTTGCTCCAATTTCAATATTATCGTGGAGTCCCAGGTCAGCCTGAAACAGGGGTAGAGGTATATATTTTACACCACCAAGGGGTCCCCTTCTATCTTTATCAGGGATAAAAATCATTATACTCTTCACACCTATATCAAAACCACTGATTGAGTGGACTGCTGCTGTATGAAACAATCCATTACCCAGAAGAGTTCCCAGGGCTTTAGTAAAAATTGAAAAAGTATCTGATTCATAATTGTTTAAATCCAGTTTCTGGGCAAAGGATATATTTATACACAGCAATAAAATTAAAACAATGCTCAACAATGAAAATATTTTACACTTCATTTCTCTCATTTAAACCCTGAATTTGTACTTAATTTTATCTGCTTCTGATACAAGTTTTGAAATATCGTTCCTTTTTTCAAAAGAAATATTTAAAATTTCCTTAAATCCCTCTAAAATAGAATCTTTTAACAATTTGATATTAACTTTCTCACCCGTTATTTCAGAAATGGATATAGACTTACTATTTAAATCAAATTCCTCAGGAACACTTTTTAAAAAATCCTTTATTTTTAAGTGAAAAGGACCCAGTAAAATTGAACCGTGTTGTAAAATGAATTCTTTAAATCTCCTCTGAGCACTACCAACAATCTTTTTTCCATTGAATTTTATTTCACTTCTCGCAGAACTCGAAAAACAGGCAGGGTTTCTTCTGCTGTTCAAAAATCTTCTTTTATTCTGTTTTCTTTCCAGTTTACTTTTTATACCTAAATGTTCAAGCCCTCTGTTCAAAGATAAATTAATCAATCTGTAGAGGTTATGCATATTTTCATTAAACAACCCACAGGTAAAAGGTATTGAAACAGAATAAGTTAATTCCTCAGCATGTAGTATTGCTCTACCACCGGTTGGTCTCCTAACAATATCAATATTAGATTCTTTCAACCTATCAAATAG
This sequence comes from Candidatus Zhuqueibacterota bacterium, assembly GCA_003644825.1. Lineage (GTDB taxonomy): Bacteria > SM23-31 > SM23-31 > B21-G16 > B21-G16 > B21-G16. The sequence goes on from QNDJ01000235.1 coordinate 3,655, forward strand.
AATGAAATCAGGGCGTTGATTATATCCAAGAGAAATGGAATATGGATTCCATTGATAAAATCTCAAGCATGGTCTGTCATAATATCCAGATGATAATAATACATCCACAGCCATATTTAAAGCCCCGGAAAGTTCACCAGTATCTATAAAATACCACAGTGAATTCATCTCTATAATGTATATATAATAAATTTTAAAGTCAATTAAAAGTTTATTAGATACTTTTAGTTCTTCATTATTTTTAATTTAAAAAAACTTTTTTATTTCTCATATAAAATAAATACAAATAATCAGTTACATAAAATCAGTAATCATAATGAATTTCGACACTCAAATAGACATAGAATGTTATTGATTATAGGCTGTTGGTCGGGCACCCCTGCCTGACCTGTCAACATTCTGCCCCTATACAGAGCTTTCTATTAAAACCATACCTCTTATTGTTTGTCTGTACAGACGAAGCAATATTCATAACTTAACTACTACTATACGTTCAGGAATTTTATCGAGTTTTTTAACATAAATTCTTTTAATCCTATGTTTATACACTACCAGAATACTACTACCAGAATCGAATTCTGGTAGTGGGTAAA
>QNDJ01000236.1 GCA_003644825.1 Candidatus Zhuqueibacterota bacterium
ATCAAAAATCTTAAAGACAATCTAAAATATACTGTTTCTTTAAAAAATATCAAGAAAAATAAAATACAGATAGAAATCAGTTATAAAGGGAAAATACCTGATTCCCAGATACTATCTTCTGAATTTATTAATCTTATTACACCATTTATCTGGTATCCTGTTTTTAGCAGATATGATTTTTTTGATTTTAGATTATCGTTTACTGTTCCTTCTTCTTATAGGGCTGTAAGTCAGGGAATCCTTATTTCAGAAAAAGGTACCACCAACGGAAAACAATATATTTATCAGTGTAAAAATGCAGGGATGATTGCTGGTGTCATTTTAAAAGGATATAAAAATATCGGAAGAAGTTTTAATGATGGGTCTGTTTTTAATTTATTTTACTCAACTTTAAAACCTTTAAATGCAAATAATTTTGCCGAGACTATTATTTGGTTTTTAAGGCATTATACTGAAAAGTTAGGTAAAATGAATTTAGAAAAACCTGTTACAGTTGTATGTGCTCCAGCAGGAAAAACGTATGATGTTATAGAACCAACATTTTTTATTGTTCCGGAACAGAATATTTCAGGAGATTATCTTGGCTGGGATAAATTTTATGATTTCTTTCACGAAGCAGGATACCAGATAGCACAATACTGGTGGAGTTCGGTTAAAACCCTGTGGCTTAAAAGAGGTTTATCAAGGTATTGTGCTCTTGCAGCTTCTGAAAGATACTTCGGAACAAATGAAGAATTAAGGCTGGTAAAAATATACCATAGAAAAGCAAAAAAAATAAATTATAACAGATTTTCAAAGTCTCCTGTCTCTCTTTATTCTTCGAATCTTTTTTATGGTGCAAAGTTTCCTTTAATTTTAAGATTGCTTAAAAACTTTATGGGTGAAACAAATTTTAAGAGTTTCCTGAAATATTTACATAAAGAACAAACAAGAGGTTTGAACCTGAGTAAGATGGAAATGCTTGCATCCAGGGCTAATAAAACGGATTTAAAGTGGTTTTTTCGCCAATGGTTTGAATATCTATCTATTCCAGAATTAAAACTGGATTATCAGATAAGAAAATTACTGGGTGCAAAATATGGTGTAACTTTAACAATTATTCAGTATGGGAAAGATATCTACAGTTTTCCTCTTAATATAAAGATTGTAACAGAAGAAGGAAATATTTTAAGAAGGTTTTTCATCAATAAAAGGAAATATAAATTTTCTCTTTCATTTTTTACAAAACCTGTAAGAGTTATTTTTGACGAGGAAAATTTTATTTTAAAAGAGATTGTACAATGAAGTTGAAAAATTTCACAACCCTTGAAATTAAAAGTCTTTTGAAAGGAATAGTCCCGGAAGACCATATACTGCACAGACCTGAAGATTTAATCTGCTATTCCTATGATGCTTATTTAGTAAGGAGATTGCCAGACCTTGTTATAATTCCAACTGGAGTAAATGAGATTTCGGATGTAATTAAACTGGCTGTTAAATATAATATTCCTGTAATACCCAGGGGTCTTGGTTCTGGTTTTACTGGGGGGGCAATTCCCATTTATGGTGGAATAGTAATAAGCCTTGAACGGCTTGATAAAATAATTTCAATTGACAGAAACAGTATGGTCGCCATAGTTGAATCGGGTGTTATTACTGATATATTAAAAAAAGAAGTGTTAAAACAGGGTTTGTTTTATCCACCTGACCCTTCGAGTAGTGGTTTCTCAACAATCGGTGGAAATGTAGCAGAATCTGCCGGTGGATTAAGAGGCCTGAAATATGGTTACACAAAAAATTATGTAATAGGTCTTGAGTTTATTGATGGAAGAGGGGAGATAAATAAAACAGGGTATCTAAATCCAGGTGGAAATTGTTTTCCCGGTTTAACAAATATTTTAATTAGTTCGGAAGGAACTCTTGGTATAATAACAAAGGTTGCTCTCCGATTGTTAAAAAATATACAGAATTTTACAACATTTTTTGTGTGCGTAGAAAACCTCGGTTATGCTGCAGAAATAATTGGTTCATTACTTCAAATTGAAGAAACTCCTTCTGTACTTGAAATTGTCGATAGAGCAACAATTAAAGCAATTTTAAATTATAAAAAATTTGATGTTCCTGCCCGGACAAGAGCTTTTCTTCTGGTTGAATTTGATACAACTATTGATGATACAAAGATTATTAAAATCTTCAAAGAAAATAATGCCCTGTTAATTAATAAAGCTATTGATGAAAAAGAAAGATTGAATTTATGGAGTATGAGAAAATCGATATCTCCCTCTCTTGTTAATATTGCACCGGATAAATTCAATGAGGATATTGTTGTTCCGGTAAGTAAATTAAAGGTTATGCTTGAATTTATCGAATACTTAAGTGAGAAATACAATATTATGATACCGACCTATGGTCATGCCGGGGATGGAAATTTACACGTAAATATTATGATTAACAGGAAAAATGAAACAGAGTTTAAAAATATGAAAAAAGCTTTAAATGAAATTTTTGATAAGGTTATAGAATTGGGTGGAACTTTATCTGGAGAACATGGAATAGGACTTGCAAAATCTAATTTTTTATATAAGGAATATTCAGAAAATGAAATGAGACTGAGTGAGAGTTTAAAAAAATGTTTTGATCCTTATTGTATAATTAATCCGGGTAAAATATTACCTGCAAAGGTAAGTGTTTGAACTTTTTAATACTTATATAGTATAAATATCAGGGGTGATTTAGATGGGTCAAGATTTAAGAAATTTTACCTTTGGTGGGTCTTCTGGTATAGTAGTTGGTGTATTTCTTGCGATTATTCTATTTTTAACTGTTTACATTACATATAAACTGCTTAAGAACTATTTAGAAGATAAGAAGAAGTTTGGCTGGATATACGAGCTTGCGAAATCTAAAAATTTTACAAGAACAGAAATTCAGGACCTGAAAGAAGTCGCTATTGAAAACCAGATAAAAAATGAAGACCAGTTATACAGGATTCTCCATTCAGTAAAAATGCTTTCTTCTACAAGGAGAAAATTGCTTTTTGATACTAAAGAAAAAACTACGCCTCCAAAACAGGCAAAAAGACCCATAAAAATAAGGTAAAAAAACTTTGAGTTTATTTAGCTTTTAATGGAATTCCTGAAAATCATTTAATTTTGATTTTATCCAGGTAGTTAAGCCATTCTTTTTCAAAAGTAAAAATATCTCTGCCTGTAATATTTTTAAATTCTTTTTTATTTATTTCAATTTGTTCAGGTTTATCAGAACGTTTAAGAGTTTTAAATAATTTTAAGAATTTATCCATTCCATAATTTTCTATAATATATTTAACCATTGAAGCTGCTTCGGGATATGCTATAAGGGCTTTTGTTTCTGGTGAACCAATATCTGTAAAGGAAAATATATCCTCAATTTTCCATAACATATTCTTCATTTTATATTTTCTGGCGATAACATCTATGTGTGAATTGCCGAATTTATGATCTTTCTGGTTATAAGTTGCAAATCCTTCATCAAATAGAGCTGGTGGGTCACCAAGTAATGCTGTAACAGAATGGGTTATCTCATGGTTGGGGTCCATTTTTGCCCGTAAGTTATATATTTCTACTATTGTATTACTGTAAGAAAGACCCATCCCCTGATGTTTCGTTATTTTTCTTTTTGATTTTGCGTCAGGGTAGAAAAATACAAAAATTTTCCCTTTAAAGTTTATATTAACCATTCTGGCAATTTTGTTTAAAATTTTTTCTCTTTCTTCAGCTATAACGTTAATATCTTTTTCCGCCTGAGTACCTGGAAAATAATAAAAAATAAAGTGTTCGGTTTCTTTAAATTTGAGCGGTGGAAGAGAAAGTTTCAGTTCTTCACTGAGAAATTTAAATTTATCCAGATTTCTTTTTGGCATTCTAAACTCATTTACCTTCTGGTTTGGTGGAGCAAATTTCACAGTAAACATTTTTTCAGTGATTTTATTAGTCCTGTCAAAAACTGTTTCAGGGTTGTCGAACATATTGCTAACAACGATTTTTATATTACAGATACCGTGCTCCGGTGAAATGAAATATTCTCCTTCAATGGTTTTTTCTTCACCAGGCTCAAATTTAAAAGCATCGTAAATTCCTGAACCTGTTCCAAAAAATCTTTTGCTTTCAGGATAGAAGGAATGAACAAATGTGCTTAAGTATTGTATCTTTGAAGTGTTATTTTTGGCTTTTATCTTAAACTTGTTCAATCCCCAACAGAAGTTGTTCATTTTTATTTC
>QNDJ01000237.1 GCA_003644825.1 Candidatus Zhuqueibacterota bacterium
ATTGTATTGCTTGTGATGCTTGCAGAGAGGGCTGCCCCACAGGAGCCATCAGTGAAGGAGATCCTATTTATACAATTGATCCCAATGTTTGTAATGAGTGTGAAGGAAGAGAAGGTGGTCCTCAATGTGCAGAAGTGTGCCCGGTTGATGCTTGCGTAAAACTGGAAGAGTAATTTCAGAATTTTTGAGGTGAATCTTTGCCTCAAGGGAGAATTTCTTGGTTGAAAAAAACAAAAAAGAATCCCCAAATCCGTTTAAGGATAGAGTCCTTGGTGATGAATGGCTTGACTGGAAAGCTCCAGAAAACTTTCAGTATGAAAAAATAGACGAAAAAAAATCTGTTTTTCTTCTTTTCTTTTCTATCATAGTTTTTTTAATTACATTGGGGATTCTTTTTTTATTTTATTTGGTCATACCAAGGTTGAAGCAATTTCATCCATATTTACCTGTAATACTTGGTATCTTCATTATTTCTTTTAGTGGATTTATTCTTTTTCAGCTTGTTCTATTTTTGTTGTCTATTTACAGAGAGAAAAATTTCGGAATAAAATTTGGTGGATTTACCTTTTCAGTTAATTTTCTTTTTCCTTTTGCTTTTTCTATAGCAAGGAAAGCTGGATTTTCAATTGACAGGTTTGGTAATTCTTTTATAAAGGTTCATAATGCGATAACTCACGCCCTTTTCAGGAAGGATTTAAGGAGTAAGGTTCTTGTATTGATTCCGAGGTGCCTTGAAAAACAATTTGTGAAAGAAATAAGGAATCTTGGTGAAAAATATAAAGTCGATGTGGTAATTGTTGGTGGTGGTTCTAAAGCCAGAGAAGTTATAAAACAGAAAGAACCATCTGCTGTAATAGGTGTAGCCTGTGAGAGAGACCTTGTATCCGGTATCAGGGATGTTTCCCCTAAAATACCTGTTCTTGGTGTCGTAAACGAGCGTCCATTGGGACCCTGTAAACAGACAAGAACCGATGTTGAAGAAGTTGAGAACGCTATAAAATTTTTCCTCAAACAATAAGCATTTCAAATCAGTAATATTTTTTATTTATTGTATAAAAAGAGAAAATTTGCTATTTTATTTTAAGATAGTGAATATGATTTGTGGTTACATCTGTGGTTAATTAGAGCTGGAAAGCAAGTGAATATCATTCGAAGAATAAAAAACTCACCAAATAAATGGAAAATATATCTTCTTCTTGGGGTTATAGGATATTTTATAATAATTAACCAGATTATTCACATAAGACCTGACCATGCTTTTCTTGCCCTTGTTTTGCTTTCCTTTATGCTGGGAAAAGAAAAGGCAAAAAGATTTCTTATTGATTGGTCCCCTTTTGTTATATGGTGGGTGCTTTATGATATTATGCGGGGTATTGTTGATAACCTCAGGGGGTTTATTCATATAAGTGGGCCCTATAAAGCTGAGTTGTTTATATTTGGCAGATTCTTTGGAAATAAAATACCGGCGTTCTGGTTGCAGAACTTTCAGAACCATTTAGATGGGTCTTTTCTAAAAGATGTACTGGATTTAATCTGTGCAAATTTTTATACATTGCATTTTGGTGCTCCTTTACTACTTGCATGGGTTTTGTGGCATACAACTTCTGATAGAAGAATGCACTATTCCTTTGTATATACATTTACAGTATTGAATGTTTTAGCTCTGATAACATTTTATGTTTATCCATCTGCGCCACCCTGGTATGTTTTTCAGTATGGTTTTGAGCAGCCTCATGGTGCTTTATATGGTGTTGCAGGGTCTCTAATAAATGTAGATAAAATGTTAAAGGTGAAATTTTTCACAACCCTATGGGATAATATGAATCCAAATCATTTTGCTGCTATTCCATCCTTACACGGAGCTTACCCTGTTTTAATTGTATATTATCTATATAAAAAGTTTAAAAGATACCCTTTGCTGTTGTTTATTTATCCTGCAGGAACCTGGTTTGCAGCTGTTTATTTGAACCATCATTACATTATTGACCTTATAATCGGGGTCATTTATATTGTAGTTGCATATTTAATAACTGAGAAATTACTGTTTCCTTATGTATTTGATAAACTTGTATTTAAAAAGAGGATATTGAACCATCAAAAATTAAAAATTCCTGAAAAATCTGTAATTTGAATTAACAATTTTTCAAAAATCGATTATAAGTCGTTTATTAACAGATATTTGGAATACAGGCATACTATATATCCTTTACAAAGTGGGAAACGAGTATAGAACTAAGGGATTGCAGTGCCACATTCATTGCAGATGAAATCATATCTCTTATTCTATCAATTCCCATCAGTATCGCAATACCTTCAAGGGGAAGCCCCAATGCGGTGAGTAGTGCTACTATGGTAACAGTTCCTATAGCAGGAATACCGGCTGGAACAAGAAAAAAAATTACAAGTATGGGTAATAGAATTACCTGCTTTATTGAAAGCTCAATGTTGTATATGTTTGCAAGAAAGAAAACCGAAAGTACCTGGTAAATGATGGTTCCACCCCTTACAAGATTTGAACCAATCATAAATACTGCAACATCTTCCTTGACACCTATTTCTTCGACAGTATTTTTTACCGTTATAGGGCAGACAGCACTGCTGGTACAGGTTGTTAAACCAAGTAAAAAGGGTTCGGTAATTGCTTTAATGAATCTCCTGAAATCAACTTTGCTTATTATTGATGTTCCAAGATAACATATAATTATAAGGAAGACTATTGCACCTATCCACAGAGCTAATAGAAATGAAGAAAAAGTAATGATGATTTTTATGCCATAAGTTGCAAGAGTATACGCCATTAATGAAAAAACCCCTATTGGAGCGGTAAACATAATTAGTTGAATAAATTTGAACAATATTTCCATTAAAGAACCGAGAAAATCTGTGATTATATTCCCTTTTTCACCGCTGAGAATAATGGATATACCGAACAGTATGCTGAATAACATCACACCAAGGATGTTTTCATTTGATATTGCAGATACGATGTTGGGCGGTATAATTGAAAAAAATATTTCCTTCGTCGTAAGGGTTTTAACTTCATACCTGGGTAAATTTTCCACATTATATTCTACCTTCTGACTTTTAATAAGGAAACCCGGACCAAGAGAAAACAATGATGTGGATAGATTTAAACATATAATAACAAGAATTCCTGTAATACCTACTTTTCCGAGACGAGAAATATTTTTCACACGGGATATCCCATAAGGTAACATTATGAGTATTAGAGGAAAAAGTATAAGTTTTATGAGGTTAATGAACAGGTCTCCAATAATCTTTATCTTTATTGAAATGGAAGGAAATAATATCCCGAATATGCTACCTGTTATCATTGCGATTGTGATTAGAAGCGGGAGGTTAAGTTTAAGTTTTCTCATTTTTTAATTTCTGCTTTAACAGACATAATTTTAATTTTTCCGGTATTATCAAATCTTGAAAAAAAGAGAGTGTTGTCTATAAAAAAAGGAGAGTATTCTGCAAAACTGGTATTTATTTCCTTTATTGGTTCTGGCGGTATATCCCAGCCGTATTTAGATTTGAATGCATACCATAAATCGGTGTTTTTATCCGTATTTTTCCTTGTAGTTGAAAAAATGATAAAGTCTCCTTCGAAATCAATCCAGGGGTCAAAATCATCATCCCTGGAGTTTATTGTTTTTCCAAAATTTACAGGATGAGCCCAGTAACCGCCCCAGTTCTCACTGTAGTATAAATCTCTTTTACCGTAACCGCCATCTCTGTCAGAAGAAAACACCATAGTTAAACCATTTGAAGAGATAAACTCGTCGTATTCATTACTTGCTGTATTTATAGGTGAACCCAGATTTACCGGTTCAGCCCATCCATTTTCAGTTTTTTCCACCCACCATATATCAGATTTCCCGAAACCACCCTTTCTTGTGGATGAAAAATACAGAATAGTTTCATCAGGTGCAATGCAGGGAGAAAAATCATCAGCAGAAGAATTAAGGGTAAAGGAACTGGTTTTGCCCAGATATTTTTATTTTTATGTGTATACCATATATCTTTTTTGTTCTGTTTATTTAAGACCGTTAAAAAGGCTTCAGTTCTTTCTCTGTTGAATGAAATTTCTGTACAATAAACCTTTGTATCTGTTTTTATTTTATTAAAAATTCTGGCTTCTTCTTTTACAGTTATAACGGGTTCAGGTTTTGAACAGGAAATAAAGATGATAATTAAAAGAAAAATTTTTTTAATCATTTTATAAC
>QNDJ01000238.1 GCA_003644825.1 Candidatus Zhuqueibacterota bacterium
ATTCTATTGAACCTTTTTTTAACTTTGAGTTAATTGATGAGATTGTAGTTGTTGTTCCCCGTGAAGATGTTGAGTTTGTAAGGGAAAGTATTAACAGGTTTAACTTAAATATAAAGGTAAAGAAAATTGTTTCTGGTGGAAAAAGACGTCAGGATTCCGTTTATAATGGGCTGAAAAATATTAATGATAATATCGATTATATATTAATTCATGATGGAGTAAGGCCATTTATAAATGTTAATGATATAAAAAGAATTGTTGATGAAGTGAAAAAGAGTAAAGCTGTTACCTTTTGTGTTCCTGTTCGAGATACAATGATAGAAAACGATGGAGATTATATTAAAAAATTTGTTAATAGAGATGATATAATGCTGGTTCAAACGCCCCAGGCTTTTGAAGCAGGATTACTGAAGGATGCATACAGGAAAGCTTATGAAGATATGTTTTATGGAACTGATGATTCTTCTCTTGTAGTGCGAACTGGCAAAAATGTGAAGATTTTAACAGGAAGTTATAACAATATTAAAATTACAAACAGGGAGGATTTATTATTAGCGGAAACACTTCTGAAAAAAAGGTAATTTACAGAGTTGGCTTTGGTTATGATGTTCACAGATTTGCTGGGGGTCGAAAGCTTATACTGGGTGGTATAGAAATTCCTTACGAAAAAGGATTGGAAGGGCACAGTGATGCTGATGTTCTTTGTCATGCTATAGGGGATGCATTACTTGGTGGGAGTTCTTCAGGTGATATTGGACATCTGTTCCCGGATACTGATAAAAAATATAAAGATATCTCAAGTTTAATATTGTTAAAGAAGATAAACGGAATTATTAAAAGTAAGGGATACTATATTGAAAATATCGATTCAACAATTTTGCTTGAACAACCAAAAGTTGAGAAATATATAGACGATATGAGGGTAAAGTTAGCTCAAACCCTTGAAATAGAGTTTGATAGAATTTCTGTTAAAGCTACTACTTCTGAGAAAATGGGATTTGTAGGAAAGAAAGAAGGAGTAGCTGCTTATGCTGTTATTCTGCTTGGCAGGTAAATTATAAGAGAATGTTATTATCAGGAATTATTCTCTAAAGAATTTAGAATAATAAAGATAGTTGATAGATTTGGATAAAGTTCTTCAGTATTTATCAGAATTGAGCAATAGATGGTTATATTTTTCGCTTTTCATAAGTTCTTATACAGAGAATATTTTTCCGCCTTTACCTGGTGATACTATTACAGTTTTTGGAGCCTATCTGGTAGGTATAGGTAGGTTGAAGTGGAGTTTAACGTATTTTTCCACATCTCTTGGAAGTATTTTAGGTTTTATTACTCCGTATTTTATTGGGTTAGCGGTAGGAAGGAGATATTTTATTGAAAATAATTTTAGATTTGTGAAACAGAAAGATATTTTGAGAATAGAAAAATGGTTCAGGAAGTATGGATACTGGGTAATAGCAGGGAATAGATTTTTAGCAAGTGCCAGGTCATTTGTGTCACTTATTGCAGGATTTGTAGGATTAAATTTTTTAAAGGTTGCTATTCTTGGATTATTGAGTGTTTTACTCTGGAATGGGGTTTTGATTTTTGCAGGATTGGTGATAGGAGAAAAGTGGGGAATTATTTTAAAATATTTGAAATTATATAGCGAAATAATTATTATATTAGTTGTAATTCTTGTTATAGTTTTATTAATTCAAAAGAGAATATTTAAGATAAAAATCTTCAGGAAAAAGAAATGATAAGAGTGAGGTTTGCACCGAGCCCGACCGGATATTTACATATTGGGAATGCAAGAACGGCAATTTTGAACTGGTTATGTGCGAGGCATTATAATGGAAGGTTTATTCTTAGAATAGAGGATACAGATGTAAAAAGGTCATCCAGGGAGTCAGAATTATCGATAATATCGGATTTGAAATGGCTGGGATTAAACTGGGATGAAGGACCCGATATAGGGGGTAAATTTGGACCATACAGACAATCCGAAAGAACAGAAATTTACCAGAAGGTTGCAGGGAAATTGAAACAGATGGGAAGAGCTTATGATTGTTATTGCACTGATGAAGAACTTAAAAGGGATAGAGAAGAGGATTTAAAGAATAAAAGACCCCCAAAATACAGAAGGAGGTGTCTGAATCTTACTGAAGAGGAGAAAAAAAAGAAAATTTCGGAAGGTAGAAAACCATCGGTGAGGTTTTTTGTTGAGCCTGGATTGATAAGTTTTAAGGATTTAGTTGCCGGTGAAGTTGAGTTTGATACAGTAAATATAGGTGATTTTGTTATTCTAAAATCGGATGGGAAACCAACTTATAATTTTGCCGTAGTAGTGGATGACGCTTTAATGGAAATAAGCATTGTGATAAGAGGGAATGACCATTTGAGCAATACCCCAAAGCAGATTATGTTGTATAATGTACTGGGGTATAAACTGCCGGAATTTGCTCATATTCCTATGATAACTGGAAAGGATGGTGCTCGTTTGTCCAAGAGGCATGGTGCTACTTCAGTAATGGAATACAGAAAAAAGGGTTATCTTCCGGAGGCAATGATTAACTATCTCAGTTTGTTGAGCTGGTCTTCAACTTCTGGTGAAGAAATATTAAGTATTGAAAGGCTTATAGAAGAGTTTAGTTTTGAAAGAATATCCAGAAGTCAGGCGACTTTTGATATTAAAAAATTTAACTGGCTAAATGGTTATTATATAAGAAATTCCAGTATTGAAAGAATTACAGAATTATGCAAACCATATTTGACGGAAAAAGGATTTGAAGTTAAAGATGATGATATCCTTGAAAAAATGGTAAACAGCGTGAAAGATAACCTTGATTATTTATCTCAGATTTCAGAGAGAATAGAGGTTTTCTTTTTTGATAGGGCGAAGACTATTGGCGAAATGGAACTATCTTTTTTAAGAGAAAGTAATAGTAGAATGGTTTTATCTGAATTTTGTAAAAAGGTAGCCAATATTAAGGAATTTAGCACAGAAGAATTTGGAAGAGTTATGAAAGAAATTCAAAATGAGACTGGAATAAAAGGGAAAAGTCTATGGATGCCAGTAAGATTGGCATTAACTGGAAGATTTGAAGGACCTGAACTTGTTAAGATATTAGAGATTTTTGGACCGAATAAAACTCGTGATATAATTATTGATACATATAATAAATATTTAAAAAACTGAGAATAAAGGTTATGGATATCTATATTTATAATACTCTTACAGGGAAAAAAGAGAAATTTCTGCCTATTAATGATGGTAAGGTAGGATTTTATCTTTGTGGACCAACTGTTTATGATTATTTTCATATAGGGAATGCTCGTCCTTTTGTAATTTTTGATGTGATAAGGAGATATCTTGAGTATCTGGGATACGAAGTTAGATATGTTGTTAATCTTACAGATGTGGATGATAAAATTATAAAAAGGGCAAAGCAGGAAGGAAAAAGTGTTGAGGAAATTGCTACTGAGTATACGGAAGCTTACTACGAAGATATAAAAAAACTTGGTATTAAGAGCGCAACAGTTAACCCGAAAGCAACCGAGCATATTTCAGAGATGGTTAAAATGATAGAGATTTTGCTTGAAAAGGGATATGCTTATAGAATAGATGGGGATATATATTTTGATGTTTCCAGGTATAAAGAATATGGTAAGCTTTCGGGTAAAAAGATTGATGAGCTTGTTGCTGGTGCGAGGGTTGAGTTAGTAGAGGGAAAAAAGAATCCACTGGATTTTGCATTGTGGAAAAGCCCAAAGGAGGGTGAGATTTTCTGGGATACACCTGTTGGAAAGGGCAGGCCAGGATGGCATCTGGAGTGCTCTGCTATGTCAATGAAATATCTTGGAGAAGAATTTGATATTCATGCCGGGGCAGAAGATTTAATTTTTCCTCACCATGAGAACGAAATTGCTCAATCGGTTTGCACAACTGGTAAAAAGTTCGTAAGATACTGGATGCATATAAGATTTTTAAAAATTGGTAAAGAAAAGATGGCTAAATCTCTCGGGAATTATTTTACTGCAAGAGAAGTTGTTGATAAATATGGAAAGGAAGCTGTAAGATTATTTTTTCTTCAAAAACATTATAGAAATCCAATAAATTTTGATGATAAAATCCTGTATGAATCAAGGAGGGCTGTTTCGAAAATAGGTGTTAATTATGAGAAGATAAAGGAATTTCTGGAAGGAAAAGAGTTAGACAAAATTGAAAATGAAACAATA
>QNDJ01000239.1 GCA_003644825.1 Candidatus Zhuqueibacterota bacterium
AGAGTATAGTGGGAATTGTCAGATGAAAAATGAAGGTAAAAAACCTGCTAAAAAATACCATTATTTTGATAATCCACAGGTGTGCGCAGGATGTCACTGGGATAGATTCGATAGGTGGAATGTATCGCAGCATTCTAAAGCGTATACAGGTGATTTTTTCCAGAAGCAGTTTTTTGAATTTGTTTTACCGTCCAGAGATTTTGATAAAAAGGTAGCTGATATTAATACCGGTTGTATAGGATGCCATGCACCGGTGTCGTTTTTATCGGGTGTTCTGATACCGGAGCCTTCGGAAATTCTTGATAATCACTGGAATAGAGGTAAAGGTAATAAAACCCTTGCTGAAAGAGGTGTATTCTGTGATTTTTGTCATACACTTGAAGGTTTTAAGAATGAACAGCCTTTTAACTTTGATTATATTTCATCGGCAACTGAAGAAATTGATTCCAAAAAAGCAGGTCTGGAATTTCCCTGGTCTCCTTACCATGATACTGATAGATCAGAAATATTCGAGGGTACAGGTATTTGTGCGACCTGTCATAACGAGTTGAATCCCTATGGTGTCTGGGTGAAAGCGACAGAACGTGAATATTCAAAAACTGAATATCCCGAGAGAGGAATAGTATGTCAGACCTGTCATATGCAGCCGATGAGTGGAAAACCTGCCAAAATGGGTCCCCTGAGAGAAGAAAACCATAACCACTGGCTTGGAGGTGGATTCACGGAATTTGTTGAAGGAGCAGCAAAAATAAATATTTTTATAGGTAAAACAGAAGTAAAACCCGGCGAAAAATTTCCTTTTAAGGTTTTTGTACACGATGTTGCTACCGGTCATAAATTTCCTACGGGTTCTGTTGAGGAGAGAGATGTGTGGCTTCATGTTACTATATGTGATAAAAATGGAAAAGATATTGAGCATATAAGAATTCCTGAAAATCCAGATAATCCTTATGATAAATATTTCATTACTTCGAACGATAAAGTTGCTTATCCCTCTCACAGTAAATTATCAAAACCGTTTGAGAGAGACGCACTTCCCGAGGGAGATAGGATTTATCATAGTGCATTTATTGATTCAGAGGGAAAATTTACCTATGCTCAGTGGTTTGCTGTTGAAGAGATTGAGAACAGGCTCGAACCTCTTGAAGTAAGGGAAGAAAAATATATTTTAACTGTTCCAGAAAATGTTTCTGATAGTATTATTTATATTAAGGCTGTATTGAATTACAGAAGAATGCCTGATTCTTTTGCAGATTTTCTGGAAATTGATAGAAGACCTGCGATTGAAGTTTCGAGGGATAGAGTTATGTTGAAAGTTATTAAATAACATTAAATTAAATTAAGGAGGATATAAAGATGCATTTTTCTGGATTTGAAGATGTAATCAGGTTTGCAATTGAAAAAGAAGAAGAAGCTATGAATTTTTATAAAGAATTGAGTAAGACAGCCCGGAATCCTGCAATGGAGTCAGTTTTTCTTGAATGGAGCAGTGTAGAGAAAAAACATAAAGAGTTACTTGAAAATCTAAAAATTTCTGATACAGGGGGGGCTAAAATAGAAAATATAACAGACCTTAAAATTGGTGATTACCTTGTCGATGTTGAACAGAGACCTGATATGAGCTATCAGGATGCTCTTATTCTTGCAATAAAAAGAGAAGAAAAGTCATTTAAACTCTACAGTGATCTTGAAGCCCGATGTAAGGAAAAAACACTCTGTGATACTTTTAACCATCTTAAACAAGAAGAAGCAAAGCATAAGCTTAAGCTTGAGACTGAATATGATGAGTTTGTGCTAAAAGAAAATTAAAAGTCTAATTAAAATTTAAAAAAAAAGGAGAAAATGTGAGTGAGTTATTAGGTAAAAAAGGAAATAAAAAAGAGGTCTTAAAAGATTTAATAAAAAGATTACATAAAGGAGAAGACCCGGAAAAGATTAAGAAGGAATTTAAAGAGATATTGGGTGATGTTACTCCGGTGGATGTTTCTCAAATTGAGAGTGAATTAATAAAAGAAGGTATGCCAAGAGAGGAAATCCAGAAACTCTGTGATGTTCATCTTAGTGTTTTAAGGGAATCTCTTGAGAAGGAGGATATTTTAGCTCCTGAAGGGCACCCAATCCATACGTTGATGAAGGAACATGAGATTGTTCTAAAATTTGCTAACGAGATGAAGGATGTAGCAAAGGTTTTGATGGAAGCAAAAGATTATGAATTTGTAAATGAGGAAATAAGTCATATTGAGCATATTAAAGAACACTTTCAGGAGTCAGAAAGCCATTACCAGCGAGAAGAGAATGTTCTTTTTCCATTTCTTGAAAAACATGGTGTTACCGAACCACCTGCAGTTATGTGGATTGAACATAATAAAATAAGAGATTTAAAGAAAAAATTATATAAGATAGTTGATATGCACGATGATATGAGTGTTCAGGACTTTGGGAAACATCTAAGAGAAGCCTCTATTGAGTTAGTTGAAATGTTGTCTGGTCATTTTTATAAGGAAAACAAAATACTTTTTCCTACTGCTTTAAGAGTGATAGAAGAAAATGAATGGAAAGAAATCAGACGTCAGTTTGATGAACTTGGTTATTGCTGTTTTACGCCAGAGGTGCCTGAAATTGCTGTTGAGGAACCCGAAGTATCAGAAGCAGAAATTAAAGAAGGAAAAGTAACTTTTGCAATTGGTGAACTTTCTATAAAAGAAATAGAGGCTATTTTCAATACTCTGCCCGTAGATATTACATTTATAGATAAAGATGATACTGTGCAGTATTTCAGTCAGTCAAAAGAGAGGATTTTTGTTAGAACTAAAGCTGTGATTGGAAGAAAAGTTCAACAATGTCACCCAGAAAAAAGTATTCATATTGTTAATAAAATACTGGAAGATTTTAAAAATCATCGGAAGGATATGGCGGAGTTCTGGATTAATTATCAAGGAAAATATGTCTATATTCGATATTTTCCGGTCAGGGATAAGGATGGTAATTACCTTGGTTGCCTGGAAGTGACTCAGGATGTATCGGATATTCAGAAAATTAAAGGTGAAAAAAGGTTATTATAATTGAATTTAAAAATTTATATAAATAACTTTTTAGAGGAGATTCGAAATGACTAAAAAATTGGGGATATACCGATGTGAGATTTGTGGTAACATAGTTGAGGTGCTTCATACAGGTGCTGGAGAGCTTATTTGTTGTGGAGAACCAATGAAACTTATGGAAGAAAAAACAGAAGAAAAGGGCAGAGAAAAACATTTACCTGTAATTGAAAAAACAGAAAAAGGTATAAAAGTAAAAGTTGGTTCTATTCCTCATCCTATGGAGGAAAAACATTATATAGAATGGATCAGGATTGTATCATCAACTGGTTTAATGCAAAAATTCCTTAAACCCGGGGAGGTTCCTGAAGCTGAGTTTCCTGTAGAAGACAAAAATATTGAGATTTCTGAATACTGTAATATTCACGGTTTGTGGATAGTAAAATAGAAACTTTAAAAATATATTCATATTAAATTTAAAGAAAGGAGATTAAGAAAATGGCTGAGAAAGAGCAAATTATACTTGATGCTATGGAAAAGGCAGGTAAACCAGTGAGACCCGGTGATGTGGTAAAAATGTGTGGTCTTCCGAAAGAGGAAGTTTCAAAGGCAATTAAAGAATTAAAAAAAGAGGGAAAAATATTTTCGCCTAAGAGGTGTTTTTATGCACCATCTGAATGATAAAAACGGGAGGAAAAAAGTGAAAACTTTAAAAGGAACAAAAACCGAACGAAATCTTCTTATTGCTTTTGCAGGAGAATCTCAAGCAAGAAACAGGTATACTTATTTTGCGTCTAAGGCAAAAAAGGAAGGATATGAACAAATTTCAGCTATATTTTTAGAAACAGCAGACAATGAAAAGGAGCACGCAGAGAGGTTGTTTAAATTCTTAGAAGGAGGAGAAGTTGAGATAAGTGGTTCTTTTCCTGCAGGTATAATAGGAACTACCAGAGAAAACCTGAAGGAGGCAGCTTCAGGTGAAAATTATGAGTATACTACGATGTATCCTGAATTCGCAAGAGAAGCAGAGGATGAAGGGTTTAGTGAAATTGCTGATACATTGAGGGCAATTGCTGTGGCTGAGCAATACCATGAGAAAAGATATCTTGCTCTTCTTGAGAATCTTGAAAAAAATAGGGTTATTAAGAGAGATAAGGTTGTCAAATGGAGATGC
>QNDJ01000240.1 GCA_003644825.1 Candidatus Zhuqueibacterota bacterium
ATATTATGATAAATTGTAGAATAATTGAAAAAAAACTTTCTCCATTTATTGATGGTGAACTCTCCATTAAAGAACAGAAAAAAGTTATACAGCATATTAAGGTTTGTAGTAAGTGCGAAAAAAAATATTATTTTTATCTGAACCTGGATAAAAATCTTAAACAATTGATGAAAGAAAAGACCGAAGGTGTTTTTCCCTATAAAGAGCCTTTTTCAGAGGTTTTAGAAAAACTCTCCGTAAAAAGAAAAGAACAAAAAATGAGTGGGAGAATAATTGAAAATATAAAGAAATTTCTTGATACGGAGGTTGTATTGAATAATGACGTGAATTCTTTACCGGGAAGAATCTTATTAAAGGATGGTCTGGTGCGAGTGGTGAATGTATTGTTCATAGTGATAGGATTTATCCTGTTATTGGCATCACCTATCCATGGAAGTTCTATCGTCTGGATAATTTAGAGGTTTAGAATGAAAATCAAGAAAACAAAAAAGAAAAAGAATATTATTCAGGAGTATGTAGAAGCTTTTGGAGTGGCTATAATAGCTGCTCTAATATTAAGAGCTCTTGTAATCCAGGCATACAGAATACCAACTGGTTCGATGGAGGATACTCTTCTGGTTGGCGATTTTCTCCTTGTGAACAAATTTATCTATGGCGCAAGAATTCCCTTTACCGGGATAAGATTACCCGCCTTGAAGCACCCTAAACAAAACGATATCATTGTTTTTAAGTATCCAAAAGACCCTAAACTGGATTATATAAAAAGGTGTATTGCAGTGGGTGGGCAAACTGTGGAAATAAAAAATAAAGTTGTATATGTTGATGGTAAAGAATTTCCATTGCCACCCCGTGGGAAGTTTATTGACCCGGAGATAAGACCACCGGGGGTTGAAGACTATGACATCTATCCCCCTGGGGCAGGAAATAGAGATAATTATGGGCCTGTTACTGTTCCTGAAGGATATTTTTTTATGATGGGAGACAATAGAGATAATAGTCTGGATAGCAGATACTGGGGATTTTTACCGAAAAAAAATATTGTTGGTGGTGCGCTCATAATATACTGGTCCTGGGATAAGGATATTCCTTTATACAGGATTTTTCATAAAATCAGGTGGAATAGAATCGGTAAAATTATTAAATAATTAATATATGATTAGAGTAATTTTCATTATAATAGTAAATGCTCTTATAACCGTTATCTGTGCAATAATAGGTTTACTGGATATCCCCCTTTTAAGAAAAGGAAAGTTAGAGGGTAAATTTGAAAAAATATGGGCAGGATTAATTCTGAAGGTGAGTGGGGTCAGTGTTAGTGTTCAGGGATTAGAGAATATTAATAAAAATAAACAATATGTATTTGTTGCCAACCATTTATCTATGTTCGATATACCCGCTGTTATTTCTGCAATACCTAATGAAATGAAAATGCTTGCAAAAAAAGAACTGTTCAGGATACCCCTTTTTGGATGGGTAATGTATGCTGGAAGACATATAAGAATTGACAGACAAAATAGAGAAAGAGCAATTCATAGCCTCGATTCTGCTGTCGAGAGGCTAAAAAAGGAGGATATCTCTATTTTAGTTTATGCTGAGGGAACCAGAAGCCCGGACGGTGAAATTAAAAATTTTAAAAAAGGAGCTTTTGTTCTGGCTATAAGGTCTGGTGTGCCTATCGTTCCTGTAACAATCTCAGGCAGTAGAGAAATAGTTCCTAAAAAGAGCTTAAAAATAAATAAAGGTACAATAAGAATATTTATAGATAAGCCTTTAGAGACAAAAAACTTTACTCTTGATGATAAAGATTTTCTTTTGAAGAAAGTAAGAGAGTTGATTGTTTCGAGGTATGAATCAATTAATATTTGACGGATTCTTCCAGGATTTTATTCGGATCTATTTTGTATTTTTCCGGTTCTGGAAAACCAACAATCCTCTTTTCCCTGAATTCATATAATGAAATAAGTTCCCTTGTTTTGGTAAATCTTTTAAGTTTATCTGTAATTATAAGAACAAATGGTTTTAATAAATCATCTCTGTTTACTTCAGCAATAATCCCCAGTTCACCGGTACTTAATTCAACCAGACTTCCCACAGGATAAACACCTACATTAATGATAAAAAGGTCAACGAGAGTTTTTTTAAATTCTCTATTACTTCTTTCTTTAATGTAAGCAAGTGCCTGCGGAGGAGGCATTCCTGGTTTGTATACCCTTTTACTGGTAAGAGCATCATAAACATCCGAAATAGCCGCTATGAGGCTATCCTGCCCCAGAGTTGAACCATCTTTACCATAGGGATATCCGCCACCATCGTATCTTTCATGATGTTCAAGGGCAATGAGTTTGGATGCTTCTGGGATTCCTTCTGTCCTGTCGAGAATCTCTTTTCCATAGATTGTGTGGTTTTTCATTATCTGTCTTTCTTCATCTGTAAAACGACCCGGTTTGTTTAATATTTTGTCTGGTATTTTCATTTTTCCTATATCGTGAAGCAATCCCCCGAGGGCAAGTCTTTCAAGTTTTTTCCTGTTATAACCGAGTTTTTTCGCAAAAGAAGTTAAAAGAACAGAAACATTTACACAGTGTGTGAATGTATAGTGGTCAAAACTTTTTAATCTTGTTAAACTTATCAGAGCATCTGCATTTCTGAATAGACTATCTACAATATTTTTCACCTGTAGTTTAGCTTTTTCAGAATCAAGACTTTTCCCCAGGCTTACATCCTCCATATAGTTTTTAACCAGATTTACAGATTCTTCCTTGATAATTTTTGCCTTTTTAATTTCTTCAGTGAAGGATACCGGGGGAGGAGGTGGTTCTTCCTCCTCTTCTTCCTCTTCTTTTACAATTATAGGTTCAGGAGGAGGTTTTTTTTCGACTTTAGGTTTTTCTGGTCTTATTTCAATATATTTTTCCGTATTAATATATATATACCTTAATTGACTGTTTTTTAATTTTTGAAGTTTTTCTTCAGTATCAACAAGGATGTTGTAAATGTAATCAACTTTCTTTTTACCATTGATAATTCTTTCTCTGAATCCCCTTTCTATATACATTCCGAGTTTAAGTTCCTCAGGCAAGATTCTCTCAATCACTTTACCCTCTTTAATGTTGTATATATCTGATTATGCTATAAAAATCAATAGAATATACTTAATATTTTATATTATTTCAAGAAAATAATAAATTGTGCCTGTATCCATTGTATTTCTTCCTGTTTGAAAGTGTTTGCTATATTGTAAATTATTTTTGTTGAAATTCAGGAGAAGAATTATCGGGGTATCTCCTGGATAAAAAAAGAAAGAGTAGGGGAGTTGTTCTGGTGGCTCTGGGTGTTGATGTTAGCAGGGTATAGAAGATACCACTCAGTCATCAGATATGTCTCTGGCACCTTCAAAACAACATTATAAAAGATATGTGATGTATGTATTTCCACCTGCTTTGAAAAGTATTAACTAAAATGATATTTTTACATATCGCTCCTATCAGAGCTCTCAATTAAAATCATACCTGTCATTGCTTGTCTCATACGGGTCGAAGCAATCTTCTGACTATGTTAAATCTATTTATGAACTGAGATAGATGCCAGTTCTATGGGTAAAATATATTAATAATCGTAGCTCGGGAATCCCTGCCCGAGCAATTGAGTGTATATACCGCTCCTGACAGAGCTCTTGGTTAAAACTATACCTGTCATTGCGAGGGCATACGACACCGTTTAAATACAATTAAGGGGAATTCCGATAATTCGGGATGACGAAGCAATCTTCTGATTGTGTGAAAACTATTCACAATCTATTAATCATTCTATAAGTATAATATAACTAGAAACGTAGGTCAGGCATCCCTGCCTGACCTGTTGCATATCGCTCCTGACAAATTGAATGAAAATATCAAAAGATTGCCACGCCCGTACGGGCTCGCAATGACAGTTAGTATTGCAGGGGTTCCAGAGGAGCAAAACAAAGAAATATAATTATTAATATAATAAAAGGAACAGTTGTAGCACAGGCATCACTGCCCGAGCAATTGAGTGTACATATCGCTCCTACAGAGCTCAATATCTTTTTAAATATTTATTCTACAGACATATCGCTCCTACGGAGCTCACGATTAAAACCATAACTGTCATTGCGAACCCCATACGGGGTGAAGCAATCTTTTAACTGTATGAAAGCTAATTATAAACGGTCAGAGATACCTGTTCTGC
>QNDJ01000241.1 GCA_003644825.1 Candidatus Zhuqueibacterota bacterium
CTCTTTCAGGCTGGTAACACTTCTTATGACCTTCTTGTTTCCTGTAATACTTCCCACCTTATTAATCTTTTTACTTTTATTATCAATAAAAGCAAGTTTCTTTTTTGCTTCCTTTGCATATTTTGTGTCAGGGTATTTCTGAGTAATAATTTCATATTCTTTTATAGCTTTTTTATTATCGAAATCATAATTCTCGTAAATCCAGGCAAGGGCGTAATGAGATTTTGGAGTATAATCAGATTCAGGGAATTTCTTTATAATTTCTTTTAAAACAATTTTCGCATCCTCTTTCTTCTTCTCATTAAAAAGCAGATTTTCAGCAAGGCAGAATTTTTCTTTTGCAGGGTCTTTATTGTCTATTGTTGTATCAACCTTCAAACCTAATTTTTGAGCAGCTAAAATATAATACTTAGAATCAGGATGTTCAACAACAATTCTATTTAAAATTTTGTCAGAATTAGTCTCATCATTCTTATAATTCTCATAAATATGAGCAAGGAAAAATAAAGCCTTTGGATATATTTTTGTTTTTTTGTAATCTTTCGTAATCTTTTCCAGATAGGATATTGAGCTATCGGGAGCATTAAGCTCTTCCAGATAGAATTCTGCCAGTCTAAAATATCCGTTTGCTTTTTTTTCCTTTTCATCTAAAGGTTTTACAGAGGTAGATATATTAATATTTTCAGGTATTACATTTTTTTTATCAGGTTCTATTTTTGATTTTTTACTACTGTTATTTCCCAGGATTTCTCTTCTTAATGTTATAATTTTGTTTATTGATTTTAATCTATCAGTGATTTTCTTTTTTAATTCTTTAGAAGGTTTTTGAGAATTTGACTTTAGATAAAAGTTTCTTGCTTCTTTGAAATTAAAAATATCTTTAAAATTTATTTCACCTGCTCTAAAATATGCTTCAGCAGAATATTGAGTTTTAGGATATTCTTCAGCTATATCATTGTACTGTTTTATAGCCTCATCATATAATTCCTGATCTCTTAAACAGGCAGCTATTTCAAGTTTTACTCTCGGGAATTCTTCAAAATTTCTTTCATCTTTAAGCAATTTCTCAAATATTGACACTGCGCTTTTATTATCCCCTTTTTCCTTTAAAGCTAATGCCTGATAAAATATACCATCGAATCTTAATTTATATGATGGATTATAATTTTCAATTTTTTTAAATTCTTCCTCTGCTTTATCATATTCTTTAAGCTGAAAATAACATTGACCGAGTTTTAATTGAATTTTCGCTTTTATTTCTTTATCTGATACTATCTTCAAATTACCTCTTAATTCTTTAATAGCACCTTTATAATCTTTTTTCATTATCAATAATTCAGATAAATAAATATATGCTTCATTTTTATAATCTTTATCAATATTCGATTCTACAACCTGTCTTAGTTTATCCTCTGCGAGGTTATAATCTTTCAACTTTAAAAGGCATAAACCCCACCAGTAGTTAGACTCCGGCAAAAGTTTACTATTCGGGAAGTTTTCTGCCAGTTCACTAAATTTAATTGTAGCTTTGTCATATTCTCCTTTAAAATAAAATGATTTTCCTATTAACAACAGTGCATCATCTACCCACCTGCTGTTTTTATATGTTTCCAGAATAACAGATGCTTTTTCTATCGCTTTATTATAAAGTGAAGCTTCCTGAGAGGAAATTTTTTCAGATGTTCTATTTTTTGACATCTTATAAGCACTATTAAAAGCCTTTCGAGCATTGTAAAAAGTGTTGAAATATGCACAGTTGTATAATATAATAAAGGTTATAACTATAAGTTTTTTCATTTTATTTCTTGTATCATTTCGTTCAATATATCAGTTTAATCTGGATATGAAATTTTCAGTTTTTATTATATTAATAAAATGTTAAGATAAAGTCAAGAGGTATTAAGATATAAATAATTTTGTTTAAATTAAACTTGACATACAAATAAATTTAGCTTAATATATAAAGAAAAAATTGATTTAGTCGATAAGTATATATGAAAGACTATTTAAAAAAATAAAGGAGTATTATGCCAACTTTTAATATAAAATTGGATTTGACGAGAAACTTAAATTTTTCTCGGAACTTTCAGATTAATGCCGTCAGGAAAACAAATGTTAAAACAAGGGAAGAGTTCCACAGGATTATAGCTGAAAAAAATACCATTACTCCTCAGGATATTGGTAATGTTGCAAGAAGAATCAGTATTCAATCCCAGAGAGGAAAAACCATTCAAGAACGATTTTTCGATATGTTTATATAAAATATTTATGAACTATCGTGTCTATCAGTTCAGCGTATGAACATTTCCTGTTCATATAAAACCAGTCTATTCTTTTATCTTTTTTGAACCATGTTATCTGTCTTTTAGCATAGTTTCTTGTTTTCTTTTTTATAAGGTAAACCATTTCTTCATAACTGATTTTTTTATCAAGATATTCAATTACTTCTTTATATCCAATTGTTTGCATAGAGTTTAGATTTTTTCCGTATCCCATGTTCAACAATTTTTGAGTTTCTTCTATTAAACCTGATTTTAACATTCTGTCTATTCTGTCTTCAATTCTTTTATACAATTCGGTTCTCTTTCTCATAAGCCCGATAAAAATTACAGGAAGAAATTCCCTTTTTTGGTGTTCTTTCCAGAATTCGGTAATTTTTTTTCCTGTAGTATAATATACTTCAAGTGCTCTTACTATTCTCTGAGAATCCTTTAGAGAGACTCTTTCAGCATATTCCGGGTCTATTTTTTTAAGTTCATTAAACAGCTCTTCTATTTTACCCTCTTGAGCCTTTTTTCTCAGTTGATTTTTTAAAATCAGATCTTTTACTGGTTCACTAAAGAGTCCATCGAATAATGCTCTTATATATAAACCTGAACCACCAACAACAATAGGGACTTTTCCTTTTTTTAGAATTTCAAGAATTATTTTTCTCGTGTTTTTTGCATACTCTCCTGCACTATAATATTCATCAGGATTTAATATATTTATGCAGTGATGCTTTATCTTTTTTAATTTTTCTTGATTCGGTTTGTCAGTTCCAATATCCATCCATCGATAAATCTGTCGGGAATCAGATGATATGATTTCACCATCAATTTTTTCAGCAAGACAAAAAGCAAGTTCACTTTTTCCCACACCTGTAGGACCCAAAATAGAGATTACTGAATTCTTATTCATCTTAATTTGAATATTGGAGTAATATTTTTTTAACTTTCTCATTTATTTTCATTGCATCTTCATATTTTCTCTGCCACATATTCCTGCCGAAAATAAGTCCTGTTGCTCCAGCATTCATACATATTCTAACTTTTTTTAAGAGGTCTTCGTCGCCAAGTTTACTTCCTCCTGAAAATAGAACCATAGTTTTTCCAGCAGACCTGACCACCTTTTTTGCTGCATCTTCTACATTAAACTTCATAGATTTATATGGTTCAGGGCATTTTTCATTTACATTTTTTGGTAAATTTAATTTTACAATGTCTGCACCAAACTCATTGGCTATTCTTGCCGCATAATCCACTGCATAAAGGGAATCTCTTCCACCTTTTTCCTCTATTGCTTCTCCTCTTGGATATGACCACATAATAACGGGCATACCATATTTTTCTGCTTCATCTCTTACCTTCGTAAATTGTAATATATCTTTATCCTGAGCCGGGCTTCCGACGTAAAGAGTATAACCAATAGCATCAGCTCCTAACCTTACTGCATCCTCAACAGTTGCAGTAAGGGGCGAAAAAGCCTCTTTATCTGAAGGAATATTTGTTTTTCCGTTCAGCTTTAATATAAGAGGAACTTTTCCGCAATATTTTCTCATATATTTAACTGCCAGACCATAATGGAGAGCAATACCAGAGAAACCACCGTTAAGTGCTAGCCTGTATTGATAATCGGGGTCAATACTTTCTGGATTTGCAAAAAAGTCTACAGGACCATGCTCAACCCCCTGGTCTATCGGTAATATAAAAAGTGTTCCATTGCCAGGTCCATGTTCATACAAAAGCCTGTGCAATCTTACTCTCTTTCCCAATGAAAGATCAAGCTCATCTAACTTTGGTCTTTGAATTTCCATATCTAACCTCCATATATTTAAATATTGTTACTTTTAATTTAAATATAGATAACTCTAAAGTCAAATATAAAAATTGATGAAATTAAAAAACTAAAGAATATTTTATTCTTGCAAATACTTATATTTTTA
>QNDJ01000242.1 GCA_003644825.1 Candidatus Zhuqueibacterota bacterium
GAGAGTGAGTTAATTCAACAATACCTGAAAAAATATGGTAAACTACCCCAGAGTGGTGAAGAAGACCTGGATGATTTGTTTTAATTTGAAGAATAAAATGAAAAACTGGGAAAAAAGAAATATAATAGAAAAAGAAAGAGTGAATGAACTTGTGGAATTATATAGAGATATTGGTTTTGAAGTAATGGTTAAGGATTTTAATCCTGATGACTTTGATGGAGAATGTTCTGAATGTATGAAAATTCATCCTGAAAAGTACAAAATAATTTATACGAAGAAATTAAAGAGATAATGAATAAAAATTGTGAATTTATTACTTTACAATATAGAATTTTAAATTATAGGGGTATGAAATGAGAGCAGCAGTTTTTTATGGTCCTTCTCAACCATTGAAAGTTGAGGAGATAGAAAAACCAAAAATAAAGGATAATGAAATCCTTGTAAAAGTAGCTGGATGTGGTGTATGTCACACAGACCTTCACTATATAGACCATGGAGTGCCAACATTTAAAAAACCACCGATTATTCTGGGTCATGAGCCTTCTGGTATTGTTACGGAAACAGGAAAAAATGTAAAGAATTTCAAAGAAGGTGACAGAGTTTTATTGCCAGCAGTTTTAACCTGTGGTATCTGTGAATTTTGTAGAACTGGAAGAGAAAATATATGTCAGAATATGATGATGTTTGGCAATCACATTGATGGAGCTTATGCAGAATATGTAGTAGCTCCCGCTAAGGATGCTTTTCATCTACCTGAAGAAATTCCGTTAGAAGAAGGTTCAATAATAGCTGATGCCATTTCAACACCATTTCATGCTGTTAAAAATAGAGCTGAAGTAAAACCGGGTGATACGGTTGTTGTTTATGGTTGTGGTGGCGTGGGAATAAATGTTGTTCAGATAGCCAATGCAGTAGGTGGTTCTGTAATTGCAGTTGATATCCAGGATGGAAAACTGGAATGGGCGAAAAAATTAGGAGCTTCATATGTTATAAATCCGGATAAAGAGGAAAATATTGGTAAAAAAATAAAAAAATTAACGGGTGGTGGTGCAGATATTGCAATTGAGGCTATAGGAAAACCTGAAACAATTCAGGCAGCTTTTTCCACATTAAGAAAGGGTGGACGACTGGTTATTGTAGGTTATTCTGCAAAAGATGTTTTATTGAGTGCTCCAAAGATAATGTTTTTTGAAATGGAAGTTGTTGGTTCTCTGGGTTGCAGACCTGTAGATTATCCTAAATGTATTGAACTGGCAAGAACAGGCAAAATTAAAATTAAAGAACTGGTAACAAACAAATTCCCACTTGATAAAATAAATGATGCATTAGATTTACTAAGAAGTAAAGATGAACACTCTCTAAGGTCAATTATTGTATTTGATTGAAAAATTTTAAACCTGTAATTTTGATTTGACAGACAATAACATAAGAAAAAATTATCTGAAGAAATACTCAGAGAAGACATTTTTTATTCTTGGAGATGAAGCTGCTGGATATGGGGCATTATATGCCGGGTGTAATTTTTTTGCAGGATATCCAATAACGCCCGCATCGGAAGTTGCTGAACTTATGGCCAGGGAGCTTCCCTGTGTGAACGGTTACTATGTTCAGATGGAGGATGAAATAGGGAGTATTTCAGCTGTAATTGGTGCTGTCTGGGCAGGGGCAAAAGGTATGACTGCAACATCAGGACCGGGGTTTTCGCTTATGCAGGAGAATATCGGTTATGCCTGTATGACAGAAACTCCCTGTGTAATCCTTAACGTTCAGAGGTCAGGCCCATCAACAGGACAGGCTACAAAACCAGCTCAGGGAGATATGATGCAGGCGAGATGGGGAACCCATGGTGACCATGAAATTATTGCTCTATCACCAAATAGTGTTCAGGAAACCTTTTATTTAATGATAGATGCTTTTAATCTGTCTGAAGAATACAGAAATCCTGTTATTGTTTTAACCGATGGGGAAATCGGGCATGTAAGAGAAAAGATTATTTTTCCTGACCCTGATAAAATAAAATTGAAAGAAAGAAAGCTTGCAAAAAAGGAAGAACATATATTCGGGGGAAGTAATATTCCCCCAATGTCGGAGCTTGGAAAAGGTCAATTTTTGCATATTACTGGCTCTACTCACCTCGAAGATGGTATGAGAGATGTTTCGACTCAAAAGGTTCATGATGTTCTTGTTAGAAGGATTTATTCCAAAATAAATGGCAATCGAGATAAAATTGTTAGATATGAGAGTAAATTCCTGGAAGATGCAGAAATTCTTCTTGTATCCTATGGTGTTTCTTCTCGTCCTTCTCTTGGTGCAGTATTGAGAGCAAGGCAGGATGGAATAAAAATTGGCTATTTAAGGCTAATAACTATATGGCCTTTTCCTGATAAAATTTTTAGAGAGTTTGATAAAAGTAATATTAAGAAAATTCTGGTTCCTGAAATGAATTTGGGTCAGCTTTTCAGAGAAATACAGAGGTTTGTTAGATGTGATGTTATTTCCTTATCCAGGATTGGTGGAGTTTCATTCAGTGTTAAAGAGATATATGATGTTATAAAGGAATTATAGAATTAAGTATTTCAGGTATATCTTTAAATGAAATTCATAATTTATTAAAAAATAAAAGAGTATAAAAATATGATGAAAGAAGTAATACATCCTATGGATAAGTATTTGAGAACGGAGATATTTCCTACGGCATTCTGTCCTGGATGTGGTTGTGGTACAATTTTAAATTTATATACACATGCAATAGATGAGTTAGGAATTAATCCTGAAGAAATTATTTCTGTAACTGGAATAGGATGTTCTTCCTGGATACCAAGTCCATATTTTAAAGGAGACACATTACATACTACTCATGGCAGGCCTATAGCTTTTGCAACCGGTGTAAAAGTTATGAAACCAGAGAAAAAAGTTGTAGTTATAGCAGGTGATGGTGATTTAGCCGGTATAGGTGGTAATCACTTGCTCCATGCGTCTCGAAGAAATATCGGACTGGTGGTAATACTTGTAAATAATTTGAACTACGGTATGACAGGAGGGCAGGTAAGCCCTACAACACCTTGCGGAATTAAAACAACAACCACTCCTTTTGGAAATTCTGAATATCCGATAGATATTGCCAGTGTCGTTGCTGCTGCAGGTGCAAATTATGTTGCTCGATGGACTACTTTTCATTTCTATCAGTTAAAGGAATGTATTAAAGAAGCATTGAACAAGAAAGGTTTTGTTTTTATAGAGGTAATATCTCAATGCCCAACAAGTTATGGTAAAATGACAGGTTTAAGAACAGGGCTTGATTTTTTAAAAAAATTTGAAAAACTATCAATTAATATAAATTATGTAAAAGACAGGTTTTTTACTGATATTGAGGACAAAATAGTTGTTGGTAAGATTGTAGAGCGGGAAAGAGAAGAGTTTGTTAATAACCTGAAAAAGATAAATGAAGAAAAAATTAAATCTTTACAATAATATAGTTGTAAGATTTACTGGATTTGGTGGACAGGGTATAGTTCTTGCTGGATACATCCTCGGAAAATCTGCAATATTTGATGGAAAAAACTCTCTTCAAACTCAATCTTATGGTAGTGAAGCAAGAGGCGGAACCTGCAAAAGCGATGTTTTCATTTCAGATAAAGAAATATTTGAATTCGAAACAGATGAGCTGGATATCCTTGTTTCAATGTCTCAAACAGCGTATAATAGGTACATTCCTCTATTAAAGAAAAATGGAATATTAATAGTGGACAGAGACCTTGTTAAAGTAGTATCAGAAAAAATAACCTGTTATAGAGTAGATGCTGTTGATACTGCTGAAAAAGTAATAGGTAGAAAAATTATGGCTAATATAGTAATGCTGGGATTTTTAACAGGAAAAACAAAAATAACAACCTATGAAAGTATGAAAAAAAGTATAATAGAAAGTGTTCCTGAAGTGACAGTTGAAAAAAACCTTAAAGCTTTTGATGAGGGATATAAGAAAAGTATTGTGTAGAAAATTTAGGGCAATTGATTGTAGTTTAAATACTAATGTTTATTATATTATTTAAATTTTTGTTATTTAAACAAATTAAATTATCGAATTAAAATTCATTCAGAATAAAATTCTTGTTGTTGATAACTTATTCTGGAAGTCTCTTAAGAGGAATCTTGAATATCCGGGATGACGAAAAAACAAATCCTTTAA
>QNDJ01000243.1 GCA_003644825.1 Candidatus Zhuqueibacterota bacterium
CAATTTTGTGTTTTCTTGCGAAATCAAATATTTCTTTTTTTTCTCCGTGAGCTCTAATTATAACCTTTTTTCCTTTTAAAATTTTTTCTCCTTTATTTTTCAGGAGTTCCTGGTCTATAATTTTCAATCCACCTTTTTCCAGTCTTTTTAATTCTTTTCTATTGTGGATAAGGTCACCAAGAGCATAAACTTTATGCTTTTTTTTAAACTCCTTTTCAACCAGATTAACTGCTCTTTTTACACCGGAACAAAAACCGGCTCTTTTATCAACTATAATGTTCTTTATCATATAAAGTTTATAGTTTTACTAATTTTTTCAACTGGATTATTTCACTTTTTTTTAAAAATCTCCATTGCCCCCTTGCCAGCCCGGTTTTTTCTATATTTCCAAATTTTATTCTGTCTAAAGATTTAACAAAGTATCCTAATTTTTCCATCATTAACTTTATCAGGTGTTTTTTTCCTTCTTTAATTTTTATTTCAATTTCTTTTTTGTCTGGAGAGACGATTTTTACATTTCCTGAGACTGCATCTCCAGTTTTTAATTTTATACCTTTTTTTAATATATTAATATCAGTATCTTTAAATGGTCTGTGTAATTTTACTCTATATATTTTCCATACTCCATAACCTGGATGTAAAAGCCTGTATGTTAAATCTCCATCGTTCGTGAATAGTAGAACACCCATGGAGTTTGTGTCCAGACGCCCAACCGGGTATACTTTTTTGTCTGTATCTATCAAATCTATAACCTTTTTTCTTCCTTTTTCATCGGACATAGTAGTAATATAACCTCTGGGTTTGTTAAGTACAATATAATCGAATTTTTTTTTAGCCTTTACTACTTTTTCGTTAACTGTTATAACATCATTATCATCAACTTTTATTCCGGGATTGTACACGATTTTTCCATTTACTCTAACTTTTCCCGAGAAAATCAGGGTATCACATTTTCTTCTCGCTGCTATTCCTGTTGAAGAAAGAAACTTGTTTAACCTCATCTGATTTTAATATATCTTCAATTTCTTTTAATCTTGGTAAATCTGATAACATATTTAATCCAAAGTATTCAAGAAACTTGTCTGTAGTTTTATACAGCAATGGTCTACCAACAGTTTTTTCTCTTCCAGCAATTCTAATTAAATCTCTTTCCAGTAAAGTTCCAATCACGCCAGAAGAATCGACCCCTCTGATAGAATCTATTTCTATTTTTGTAATTGGTTGTTTATATGCTATAATAGCTAAAGTTTCCAGAGCCTGTTGTGTTAATCTGTTTTTTCTTTTTCCTTTATATAATTTTAATATCCACGAATGAAATCGTGGTCTGGTAACTAATTGAACCCCTTCAGATACATATACAATTTTAAATGCTCTATTTAACTCATTATATTCTTTTTCAAGTTCTTTTACAATTTCTTTAGTTTTTTTTTCATTAATAACCCCCACAATGGAGGCTATTTTTCTAAATGAAATTGGTGTATCAGATGCAAAAATTAGAGCCTCAACTATCTGTTTTATGTTTTCAGAATTCACATTATACCTGGTCTTGAAGAATTTTTTTACCTCTAAAAATCCATATATCTTTATAAGGTTCTTCCTGAAATATAGAAATAATTCTCTGTTTTGCCAGTTCAAGAATTGCAAGAAACGTCAGGATTTTCTTCAGCCTATCTCTTAATTCTGAAATTAAATTTCTGAACGAGATTTTTTCTATTCCTTCAAATTTGTTTAGAATGAATTTTATTTGGTCCTCCATCGTAAGTTCTTCTCTTTCAACATAATACATTACTGTTTCTTTGTTTTTTGTCATTATCTGATTGAAGATTCTAATTAAGTCGAACAATGTAGCCTTTTTATATGTCATATCACCAATTTCATTTTTTTCATCTACTTCTTCAGATATATGAGTGAAAAGTTTTCTTCTTTCATTTTCAAGTTGTCTTAATTTTCTGGATGCTTCTTTAAATTTTTGATATTCAATCAAATTTGCAATTAACTTTTCTCTCGGGTCTTCATATTCTTCATCTTCGCCGACAACAACAGGCAAGAGCATCTGTGCTTTTATTTTCATAAGAGTAGCTGCCATATAAATGAATTCACCGGCAACTTCAAGGTTAAGGTTTCTCATAAACTCTAAATATTCCAGGTATTCTTTTACAATTTTTGAAATAGGGATATCATATATATCGATTTCCTCTTTTTTTATTAAAAAGAGGAGAAGATCCATCGGACCCTCAAAAACATTTAATTTTAGTTGATATGACATTATATTAAAATACCTAATTTTTCTCTAACTTCATTCATAGTTTCTTTTGCTATTTTTCTACTTTTATCTGCATTTTCTTTTAGTATATTGTGAACGTAATCAATATTGTTTTCAAGCTCATTAGCCTTTTGTTTAATAGGTTTTAGACTTTCGACTATATTTTTCCACAGGATTCTTTTACAGTCAAGGCAGCCCCAGGAAGCTTTTTTACAATTTTCGGCAGAATTTTCTATTTCCTCTCTGGATGAATATAATTTATGTAATGAATACATATTACATATTTCCGGGTTACCTGGGTCTTTTTTTGTTTTTCTTGCCGGGTCAGTAACTGCTCTGGAGATTTTTTCCCAGATAATTTCATCTGATTCTAAAATTCCGATGTAGTTATTTCTTGATTTGCTCATTTTATACTGTCCATCGAGTCCGATTATTCTCGGTGATTCAGTTGATAAGTGCTGGGGTTCAGGAAAAGTTTTACCATAAAGAGCATTAAATTTTCTTGCTATTCTTCTGGAAAGTTCAACATGTTGAAATTGGTCTTCACCTACAGGTACAACATCTGCTTTATACAGGATGATATCCGCAGCCTGTAAAACAGGATATGTAAACAATCCAACGTTAACGTTTCCTTTATGTTGTTGAGATTTTTCTTTAAATTGAGTCATTCTTTGAAGGTCACCTATTGCGGTAACAGTATTTAAGACCCATGCTAATTCGGTGTGTTCAGGTACGTGAGATTGAACAAATAAAACACACTTTTCAGGGTTTAATCCACAGGCAATTAAGCAAACGGCAGTTTTTAAAATTTTATCCGGCATTTCCCTGACATTATATTCTATTGTTATTGCGTGGTAATCAACAATACAGTAGAAACATTCGTATTTATCAATTAGTTTAACCCATTGTTTAATGGCACCTTGATAATTGCCGATATGAATTTCACCTGTTGGTTGAATACCACTGAATAATCTTTTCAATTTTTTCCCCATTTAATCCACGAATAGATAAGGTTTCCATTTTTCATCTTTAATTCCGATAAAATGACGGATGAAAGTAAGATGAGTGGGTCTGACAGGCGTTCTCAGGAGTTTCATTCCTGCCTGTTCAGGGCTTCTGTTTCCTTTTTTATTATTACATTTGATACATGCACACACAAGGTTTTCCCAGCTTTCAGTTCCCCCTTTAACTTTTGGAATAACATGGTCAACTGTCATAGGGGAATCTGTAACTCCACAATATTGACATCTATGGCCATCTCTTTTTATTATATTTTTTCTTGATAAAATTATTCTTTTTTTAGGAATTCTGATATACATTGACAAACGTACAACACTTGGGTATGGAATACTTGTGGATACTGACCTGATTTCCCCATCTCTTTTTTCAATAATTTCTGCTTTACCGAGATAAATCAATATTACTGCCTTTTTAGCGTTGCAAACGCTCATAGGCTCATAATTCTGGTTTAATACTAAAACATGTTTATTCAGATTCATAATATCAAAATATTTAATTATAAAATATAAATTTAAAATAAATTTAATAAATTGTCAAGCTTATTGAAATTAATTTTGATTGTTTCATAAAAATCAGGCAGATGTTAATGTAAGTTATTGATAATAAATGGATAATGACAGGTTTAAATTTAAAAAAGCCGGGTTGATAGTACATCGATTTTTAAGGATGATTATTTCATTTTTTGGATGGTGTTTTAAAATGTAGTTAAGTAATTTAATTAGATAAATACAAGATATTTATTTATAATGTTTAATTTCAATAATAATATATACTTGTATTGCCAACAAAAAGCTTTCTTTCATAGGATAATTTATACAATCCTTTGATTCATAAAGAAACGAAAAAACGAAAAATATAAATTAAAAGAATCTAAATAGGAAGGAATTAAGTA
>QNDJ01000244.1 GCA_003644825.1 Candidatus Zhuqueibacterota bacterium
AAGCAGGCGGCTAGAACTGGAAAGAACCGAAAAACACCTTGTTAACAAAGAAATAAATATGGATAGAAAAGCAGACCTGCTTAATAAGAAAGAAAAAGAATTAAATATTTTTGAAAATAACCTGAAAGAACTGAAAAAGGATATTGAAGCAAAACAAAATGAACTGGATAAACTTATTGAAAAACAGACTATTCAACTGGAAAAAATATCCCGTCTTTCTTCTGAAGAAGCTAAAAAGATGTTAATTGACAGCCTCGTTGATAAAGCAAAAGCAGAAGCCGCACAGATAATAAAAGACATAAGGGAAGAAGCTAAATTAAATGCCAATAAGGAGGCAAGGGAAATAATCATTTCAGCAATTCAGAGAACTGCTGCTGACCATTCAGTTGAAAGCACTGTATCAGTTGTAAATATTCCAAACGATGATATGAAAGGAAGAATTATAGGACGTGAAGGAAGGAATATTCGAGCATTTGAAACTGCAACTGGAATAGAGGTTATTGTAGATGACACGCCTGAGGCTGTTGTATTATCTGGATTTGACCCTCTAAGAAGGGAAGTAGCCAAAATTGCTCTTGAAAAACTGATTTCTGATGGAAGAATTCACCCGGGAAGAATTGAAGATGTAGTAGAAAAGGCTAAAAAAGAATTGGACGAAATGATTATTGAGGCGGGTGAACAGGCTCTGCTTGAAACAGGAATATCAAAACTTCACCCTGAATTAATAAAGTTGCTTGGTAAACTTAAATACAGAACCAGTTATGGACAGAATGTTTTACAGCACAGTATTGAAGTGGCTTTTCTAAGTGGCTTAATGGCAGCAGAACTTAATCTGGACTCTACAATCGCAAAAAGAGCAGGACTTTTGCATGACATCGGAAAAGCAATTGATAAATATACTGAAGGAACTCATACAACAATTGGAGAAGAACTTGCTAAAAGGTATAATGAACATCCTATAGTTATAAATGCTATAGCTTCTCACCATGAGGATGTTGAATTTACCCATCCTATATCTGCACTTGTTCAGGCAGCCGATGCAATTTCTGGCTCAAGGCCCGGTGCAAGAAGAGAAACTCTTGAGAGCTATATAAAAAGATTACAAAAATTAGAAGAACTGGCAACATCTTTTGATGGTGTCTCAAAAACCTATGCAATCCAGGCTGGAAGAGAGATAAGGGTAATTGTAGAAAATAATAAGGTTGATGACCTGGGAGCTTATCAACTTGCACAGGATATCGCAAATAAGATTCAATCTGATATGGAGTATCCCGGACAAATAAAAGTTACAGTAATTAGAGAATACAGAGCAGTTGAATATGCCAAATAAAAAAAATATTTTGCGTGTGCTTTTTATTGCTGATATTGTTGGAAAGGGTGGCATAGATATTACTTCGAAATTTATAGTAGAACTATTTAAAAAATATGACATAGAACTATGTATTGCAAATGCAGAAAATGCCTATTTAGGGAAGGGAATAACTTCTTCTATATTGAATAGAATTTTTAGAATGGGGATAAATGTAGTTACAAGCGGAAACCACATCTGGGACAAACCCGGTATATCATCCATTCTTGAAAAAAATATTTACCTTTTAAGGCCTATTAACTACCCAAAGGGAAATCCAGGAAGAGGTTCTATCGTTTATCGTGTAGATAACAGAACAAGAGTTGGAATAATAAATGCACAGGGAAGAACCTTTATGTATCCAATCGACTGTCCTTTCAGGACTGTTATGGATGAAGTCGTGAAAATACGGAAGGAAACAAATCTTATAATTATTGATTTTCATGCTGAGGCTACATCTGAGAAACTGGCACTGGCATATTATCTTGATGGGAAGGTAAGTGCTGTAATTGGAACTCACACTCATATCCAGACTGCTGACGAAAGAATCCTTCCCGATGGAACCGCATATATTACTGATGTCGGTATGACAGGCTCTTACGATTCAATTCTCGGTATCAAAAAAGAAATAGCAATTAATAGATTTCTTTATCAAATTCCTATAAGATATGAAATTTCAAATGACAACTTAAAATTTAATGGAATTCTTTTAGGTATTGATAAAAATACAGGGAAAGCAATTGAAATAAAAAGATTAAAATTACCTTAAAGGAGAATTATAAGACAATGAATAATAAAATCTTAGATGGCAAAACTCTTGGTATGAAGATTAGAGAGAGTCTTAAAGAAAGAGTTGAACAATTAAAATCAAAGGGTGTTACTCCTGGTTTAGGCGTCATTTTGGTTGGTGAAAATCCTGCTTCTGTTATATATGTAAATTCTAAAGAGAAAGCCTGTCAGAAAGCTGGAATTTTTACCATTACAAGAAGATTCCCTGCAGAAATAGATGAAAAAACCATCTTTCAAAAAATAGATGAATTCAATAATGATGATAGAATTCATGGAATTCTTGTTCAATTACCACTACCACCTCATATAAATGAAGCAAAAACATTGAGAAAAATTCTCCCTGAAAAAGATGTAGATGGTTTCCATCCGATGAATCTGGGTAAGTTAATGCTTGGTGAAGAAACTTTTGTTCCCTGTACACCTCTCGGTATCGTTGAACTGATGAAATATTATGGAATTAATCCTGAAGGAAAAAATACTGTTATTTTAGGAAGAAGCAATATTGTAGGCAAACCTTTAGCAAATCTGTTAATTCAAAAAAGAGAGTGGAGTAATGCTACTGTTACTGTATGCCATACAAAAACTGAAAATATAACTAAACATACAAAGAAAGCCGATATTCTTATTGCTGCTATGGGTAGAGCCGAAATAATTAAAGGGGATATGGTTAAAAGGGGCGTAGTCGTAATAGATGTTGGTCAAAATAAAGTAATAGACCCTGAGGCAAAAAAAGGTTACAGACTTGTTGGAGATGTGGAATTTTCGTCGGTTTTTCCTAAAGCAAAAGCAATTACTCCAGTTCCTGGTGGTGTTGGCCCTATGACTATTGCTATGCTTTTAAGTAATACTGTTAAATCTGCAGAATCAAAAATAGAAAAGGGTGGGTGAATGAGGAAAAAGGGAGAAAAAAAACATTCACCCACTCTTTCAAGGGAAAATTAAATGTTAGAATTATTATTTTCTTCTTTTTTTTCTCTCTGAGTTAAGATAATATCTTCTTTTATTTCTTTGTAATAAGTTTCATAAAATTTTAACAATTTATCTGAAAGTAAATTACACCTTCCATAAACTCCAGGTTTTAATCCACTATTTTCCTTAAACACATGAACTGATTTTATGCTTGCGCCATACTCTTTACAGTTCCTTCTATTATCTTTGCATAAAAATAGAACAGGGCTCTTAAATCCTAACATAGGATAAGGACGGGCACTTGTTTTAAACACACACATTTTTGTCAATCGCTCAATTTCAAAGTAAAAATCAAACAGGTTATCAAGTTTTAAAGATTTTACTAAAGCATTTACATATCCTTTCTGCAATTCACCGTTTTCTGCCAGCACATATAAATAATCTGCAGCATTCCACGGTTTAACAGGCTCTTCAAATAAACCTGAAATTTTCTCATCCATTATATCTGCCACAAGCACAACATTTGCATAAACCGTTGCTTTATCTTCTCCTTTTTTAATAACTTCTTTATTTCCTTTGTAATAATTACTGCATAGTTTAATACACTTAATAACTTCTTTATTCATAGATAAACATTCAGCGACCTCATAGCTTTTTTCATTTTCTAAAATGTACCTTTTTTTTCTTTCTTCTGGTTTGTATTGAGTGTATTTACCTTTAGTTTCGATACCCTTTACATTATGCAGTAGCGCGGCATTAGCTATGTTCTTCATATCATCGATATTGAATTTCATTGCTATATTGAACTCAGCATTTTTGATTATACTGGTTGATAATATAACTTCATTAATTATATGATTGTAAAATAAAGGAATCCCGGATTTGCTTGTAGCTTCATCAATACATTTTATTTTATAAATGGTAAATATAAGGTCATCATTATTTAAGATATCCTCAAGGAACATATTTATTGCTTTTTCTGTTTTACCAATGGATTTTCTGAATTCAATTTTTCCTTTTTTAGCCTCTATTAATTTTGAAAAATCAAACTTTATTTTATCTTTGAAGAAATTTTTAACCTGATTACTTTTTTCGATTGAAATAGTGAAATT
>QNDJ01000245.1 GCA_003644825.1 Candidatus Zhuqueibacterota bacterium
AACTACTATAGTTTCTACTTTAGTAAGAGACCAGCATTAATGAGAAATAAAATATTTTTAGCCTTTTTCACTGTATTTTTTGCCTGCAGTAGTGATACTGGAACAAATCATAAAGAAATTCCAGTTTTGTATGGATATGTCAGCAGTACTGATGGAAAACCTATACAGGGTGCATTTGTCGAAGTTTCTGATTTGTTGCAACAGACCGATGCTAAAGGGTATTATCAGTTTCCAATATTGTTTGAAGGGCAGGATACTATTAAAGTAACAAAAGATGGATATTATGATTTTTCACAGATAATATATTTATTTAAATCGAATTACAGATATGATATAACATTAACCCCTGTTGAAACAGCTATAGATTCTCAAAAAGTGTGCCCTGCTTTAACAACAGTAACTGCTTATCCATCGAGCTTACCCCCTGATGGTATTTCAGTTTCAACCATTAAAGTAATTCCGATAGATTACACTGGAATTAAACTTGGTCCTGGTCAAAAAGTATTATTAAATACAACAATGGGCACATTACTGGATTATGTTATATATAACAGCAGAGACCAGAGTTATACCCAGCAGCTAAGAGCAGCAACAGAAACAGGAACAGCTTATATTACCGCCACAGTTAATGGTGTTTTAATTTTGAATAAAGCTGAAATTCATTTTACTACTGCTAAATGGGTTACTTATACTATGGCCGATGGTCTGGCTACTAATATCGTGAATGAAGTAGCTATTGCTCCTGATGGAAATATATGGTTTGGTTGTTATCCTGGAGGGGCAACTAAATTTGATGGACATACCTGGACTGTGTATAATAAAACAAATAGTGGAATTGTTAATAATGATGTTACTTCGATAGATTTTGATTCAGAGGGAAATGTATGGTTTGGTGTTTATGGTGTTTATGGAGGCGGAGTAAGTAAATTTGATGGTTCTAACTGGACGACATACAGAACAACAGATGGGCTTGCAGACAGCAGGGTTCGATATGTTATGATAGATTCTAAAGGTAATCTATGGGTTGGAACACATAAGGGAGGAGTAAGCAAATTTGATGGCAATATATGGATAACCTATAACACAACAAATGGGCTTGCTGGTTATGATGGAAATGCTATTACTGAGGACCCGGATGGAAATATATGGATTGGAACTAATAACGGGTTGAGCAAATTTGATGGTTTTCACTGGACTACATATACGACTTCTGATGGTTTAGCTGAAAATTATATAAGGTCACTTTTTATTGAAAAGGATGGAACTGTATGGGTTGGTATGCGTGATGCGGTTAACAGGTTTGATGGTTCTGACTGGACAACTTATACCCCGGCAGATGGTCTTGCTTATGGTTATGTAGAAGCAATAAATAAAGATGATGAAGGTAATATATGGTTTGTTACCTGGGGAGAGCCTGAAAAAGGTGGAGTAAGTAAATTTGATGGTTCCAGCTGGACGACATACAGAACAACAGATGGGCTGGTAAGCAATCAGATTACTTCAATTGCCATAGATTCAGATGGAAATATCTGGTTTGCAACTTGGGGAGGAGTTAGCGTTTTGAAAAAACAGTAATTGCATTTTTTTGTTATGAAAACTAAAATTATTTTAATAATTTTCATTTTACTCATTGTTTTCCTGTCTCAGGCAAAGGGTTGTGAGTATAGTATCAGGGATATGGGATTTGTTGATATTATGTCTGTTCCCTATCATCTTTACTTCTTTGTAGAAGATAAAACACCAGAAGATTTCATTTCAATATTTACTGAAACATCTTATACTATATTTATGGATAGTAATGTAAAATTTGAAGTGGTTAATGTTAACAAGCAAATAAGCAGTTCATTACTGGAGTATTTACATTTCTGGAATATAGAGAAATTTCCTGCGGTGATTCTTGTTTCTCCTGAAGGACGTTCAATGGTTTTGCCTGTTTCAGTTCCTGGAAAACCTTTTAAAGAAACACTGTGGTCTTCTCTGGAGAGTGTGGTTACTTCTTTGAAAAGAAAGGAAATTTTAAATCATATTGTCAGAGCTTACTGTATTGTTCTTTTAATTGAGGGTAAGAACAAAGCTGATAATAATAGAATTTATAATATGATTGCGGATTTAAGAAGAAAAATTGCTAAAACAATGAGTCAGCTCCCGAAACGAATTGATGAGCCACCTTATATTGTTAAAATAAAACAGAGGATGTTAAAACAGGAAAGTGTTTTATTGTGGAGTCTTGGATTAAATTTTAATGATGTTAATGAGCCCTGCGTATCTATAATCTATGGCAGGGGAAGGATAATAGGACCTGTTTTTAAAGGTAAACAGATTTTACGCAACAGATTATACAATATTCTTTCTGTAATTGGATTGTCCTGTGAATGTGGTCTCGATAGAAAATGGATACTGGGTACTCTTATCCCTTTAAAATGGGGAGAAAAGATTCAGGCGAATGTAGTAAAATTCCTCGGTTTTGATGCTGAAAGCCCGATGGTAAAGACAGAAGTCAGTAATATTCTGTCTTTAGGAGCCTATTCTATGAACACTGATAGCTCAAAAAGTGATTTCGATAAATATACTGAAGAGTTAATAAAGTTTAACAATGAACCTGTTAGGACGAGAATATCACCATCTCGATACAGGGAATTAGTTACTCCAGCTAATGTTGCATCAAAATCGTATTTAAATGTAAAAATAACGTTAATTGTAATCGGTATAATGATTTTATTTGTTATAACAGCCGGTTTATATATTCTATTCAGGAGTCGCAGGAGGACTCTATGAGGATTTTTCATCTTATCATCAAGGAAATTATACATAGAAAGACGAATTTTCTTCTCAGTTTTCTTGTCGTTGTAATAGCAGTGGCACTGTTTGTTTCATTTTTTACAACAGGTCAGGCATCAAAAAGAGAAACAGTTCGACTAATGCGGGATATAGGATTTAATCTGCGTATAATTTCTAAAAAGACAGATATGGAAAAATTCTGGATAGCAGGTTTTTCAGAATATACAATGCCAGAAGACTATGTTGAATATATAGCTTCCTATAAAGGAATTTCGTATAATCACCTCACCGCTTTTCTTCAGAGGAAAATTGTGTGGAATGGATTTAATGTTATTTTAACCGGTATTGGTAAGGAGGTATGCCCGATGGGAAAATCGAGTTCTCCAATGATTTTTTCCATTAAACCGGGAACTGTATATATTGGATTTGAGCTGGCTCATAATTTGGGGTTGAAATCCGGTGATGTTGTTAATATATATGGAAAACAGTTTACAATAGAGCGATGTTTATCAGAAAGTGGTAGTGAAGATGATATAAGGATTTATGCTCATCTCAATGATGTGCAAAATCTTCTGGGTATGAAAGGTAAAATTAATGAAATAAAAGCAATTCACTGCCTTTGTAATATGAAGGATAAAAATGCCGATTCTCTTGTTGAAGTGAGGTCCCAGCTTGAGAAAATTCTTCCTGATACTAAAGTGATTTTAATGCACTCAATCGCAGAGGCACGGGAAAAACAGAGATTTATGGCTGAAAAGTATTTTGGATTTATTATGCCGGTTGTATTGGTTGTCTGTATGTTATGGATTGGAGTTTTAGCATTAATAAACGTGCGAGAAAGACGACAGGAAATAGGAATAATGAGGGCACTTGGCTACAGTTCTGATAAAATTGCATTCCTTTTTCTCGGTAAAGCTGTTTTGATTGGACTGACAGGTGCTGTTATTGGTTTTATAATTGGAACGGGGTTATCAATGAAGTTCGGACCGGATATTTTCAAAGTTACTGCCAGTATGATAAAACCTGTAACGAAATTACTTTATCAATCAGTAATTGTTTCCCCCATATTTTGTGCAGTTTCTTTTTTTATACCAGCTATGATAGCTGTAACTCAGGACCCCGCTGATATATTGAGAGAGGAATAGATATGATTCAACTTGAAAATGTCAGTAAAATTTATCACACTAAGTATGGCAACATTAAAGCTCTTGATAAAGTGAATCTTTATGTTAATAAAGGGGAATTTGTTGTTATTCGGGGACCAAGCGGATGCGGTAAAACAACATTATTACTTTCAATTGGTGGAATGCTTAAACCCACAGAAGGAAAAATTTTTATTAGCGGAAAAAATATTTATGATGTAAACAG
>QNDJ01000246.1 GCA_003644825.1 Candidatus Zhuqueibacterota bacterium
AGGAAAAACTAACTTCAAAGTTAAATACACTATTGAGAGGTACAAGAGAGGACAAACAGTTGTAGAAAAAGGAATAGACAAACTTAAAAGAATTCTTTTTAAAAAGGGAAAAGAAAAGATTTCTTCCAGTTACATAAGAACTGGAAACAGTATGAAAAGTGAAGAATATTTCAAACTGGATATAAGTAATTTAATGACAGGAAATTCAGTCTTAAGGATTGAAGTTACAGATATAACAACCGGAGAAAAAGCCGCCGTTGAAAAAGAATTTTTAGTTATTGAATGAAAAAGAAGTCAACAGAAAAGATTTTCTATAAAAACTCAGACCCATTCATCTTTTTTTCCTCTTCCTTCAATTATAAGAATACCTTTTTCTTCGTATTCTTTAAGTATATCTAAGAGCTCCTGTCGTGCGATTTCTATTTCGGAAACTTTTCTTGGACCGAGATAATCAATTTCCTCTTTCAGGATTTTCAGTCTGTTACTTGTGATGTTCTTAAAGATTTTTTTCTTTATTTCAGTTTCAGCTCCTTTAAGAGCGAGAGCCAGGGTATTAATTTTTACATCCATAAGAGCCCTTCTCAAACCTTCGTCTTCTGCTTTCAATATATCCTTGAATGTAAACATCTCTTTTTTTATTCTATGAGCCAGGCCTGGGTCTTTTTTTTCGATTTCGGGAAGCAGGTCTACACCTGTTTTTTGTTTGACCAGATTTAGAATTTCTGCGACCTTTTTAGAACCACCAATTGATTTTCCTCTGTAGGTTTCAAAATCTTTCATTTTCTCCTCAAGAGCAATAGCAATCTGATTTACTGCTTCGGAAGAAACTTCTCCCATATTTGCCATTTTGAGCACAATGTTTGTCTGGTTTTCCGTCGGGAAAAACTCCAGTATTCCCTTTGCTTTTTTTGTTCCCAGTTTTGCCAGGATAACTGCAACGGTCTGGTCTGCTTCATCCCTGATTATCTGATATATCTGCTCATCAGAATACTTTGAAAGTTTCTGGAATATTAATATACTCTGTATAAATGAACTATCCATATTTTATCCTTGATTTCTTTTTAAAATATAATTTTACTGGAAATCCGGTAAATCCGAATTTCTCTCTGAGATTATTTTCAATATATCTTATATAATCTGATTTAATTCCTCTGGGGTCATTAGTAAAAAGCTCAAACTCCGGGGGAAGTATTCCAGTTTGACAGCCATATTTAATACTTATTCTTTTCCCTTTAAATGAGGAAGGATGTTTCTGCTTTATAATTTCTGCAAGGAAATTATTAAACACCGGTGTATCTATTTTTTTCCTTCCTTCATTATATACAGATTCACATAGTTCTATAACTTTAAAAGTTCTTTTTCCTGTAAGGGCAGATGAAGAAATCATTGGAATATAATTCTTAGATTTCAGTTTTTCTTTTGTCTCTTTTTCATACCTGATAAAAGTTTTTTCATCTTTTTTTATTAAGTCCCATTTATTGAAGACCAGAATCATTCCTTTTCCAGCTTTTTCACACATTTCAACTATTTTAATATCCTGTGCCTGTAGACCATCTCTTGCGTCTATCATTATAATTACAACATCTGCCTGCTCAATACTTTTTATAGTTCTTAAACTGCTATAGTATTCGATTTTCTCCTGAATTTTTCTTTTTTTTCTGATACCAGCGGTATCAATTATTTTGTAATTTTTATTATCTTTCCTGAAGGTAAGGTCAATGGAATCGATGGTTGTTCCTGGAATCTCTGTAACAATCAATTTTTCTTCTCCGATTATAGCATTTATGAATGAAGATTTACCAACGTTCGGTTTACCAACTACAGCTATTTTTATATATTCTTTATCATCAGAAAAAACTGTTTTATCATTCTTCTCAAAGTCTTTTACAATAATATCTAAGAGGTCGCCAATATTTCTTCCAGTTAATGCTGAAACACCAATTATATCATTGAATCCAAGCTGGTAGAAATCCTTTGAGAAAAGTTCTTTTTCCCGACTATCAATTTTATTTATTACTGCAATAGTATTTTTGTTACTTTTTAAAAGGATTTTTCTGATTCTAAGGTCAAGGTCTGTTACCATTGTTTGTCCATCCAGAACAAACAAAATTTTATCAG
Organism: Candidatus Zhuqueibacterota bacterium; assembly: GCA_003644825.1. Taxonomy (GTDB): domain Bacteria; phylum SM23-31; class SM23-31; order B21-G16; family B21-G16; genus B21-G16. The sequence continues at coordinate 2,119 of QNDJ01000246.1, forward strand.
CTTCATTGATAGCTTCATCAACCTGTAATTTAATTTCTCTTTCGATTTCACTTTTTGATTGAGGTAAATATCCGCCGGTATCAACAAGAGTAAATTTAATACCCCTCCATGTAGTTGTTGAATACAATCTATCTCTTGTAATACCGGGTTGTTCATCCACAATAGCCTTTCTCTGCCTGATTATTCTGTTAAATAATGTTGATTTTCCAACGTTGGGTCTTCCAACAATGGCAACAAAGGGGGTTTTCATTTTATTTCAACCTGTTGAAAATTTCTAAAAAACTGTTCCTGAATACGAAAATTTTCTCATCATATTCTTTGTTTATAGATGAAAGTGAAATGTCATCAAGAAATAATCTGTCTTCATTAACACAGTCTGGTGGTAATACAATTAAATCGAATTTATCATTCTGTTTTCTCAATGTATTCAAGATATCTCTGCCGCATAATAATCCTGCAACGGTTACAGAATCCCCATAGAAATTATTTTCAATTTCCGCTAATTTAACTTCCAGATTGTCTATTTTGTTTAATTGGCAAACAATATTTTCTGCCAGAACCGGTGAAAAAAGTTTACCTGTTATGAAAAGGATTTTTTTCTTTTTTAAAAGTTTCTCAGGGAAATTATTTTTTTCACTGTTAAAATCGTTCAAGATACTCCTTACCATTCCCACACCATTTTCAATTTGCCAGAATTCGCCGTAACTTTTATGTTCAGGTAATGAATGTCCAGATAAAAGATAAAACTCATCACTTAAATATACAAAAGATTCTCCAGTTTTTTCAATAAAATCTTTCTGCCATAGAGAAATTTTTTCTACAATTTCTCTGGCAATTTTTTCAGTTACCGGGTTGATTTTCGGTAATCTTTTTCTGTATTTAGTTAAACCTACAGGAACAACAGCTACTGTTCTTAATAGCGGGAAAAACTTAAAAAGCTCATAAACAGACTTTTTCAGAAAGGGTCCATCATTTATACCCGGACATAAAACAATTTGACCGTGCATTACTATTCCATTGTTCGTTAGAGTTTTTATTTTATAAAGAAGATAATCTTCCTGATTTCTGCCGAGCATTTTTTTTCTTATTTTTTTATCTGTTGAGTGAATCGAAACATATAATGGGCTCAATCTGAACTTTATTATTCTTTTTATATCCTTCTCAGAAAGGTTAGTCATTGTAATATAGTTACCATACAGAAAGGATAGCCTGTAATCTTCATCTTTAAAATAGAGGCTTTTTCTCAACCCCGGCGGATTCTGGTCTATAAAACAAAAAATACACCTGTTATTACATTTCCTCCAGTTACTGTTATTCTCAAAAACCAGACCGATATTTTCATCAGTATCTTTCCTGATAGTAGTTGCAAATATCTCTCCGTATCTATCTATTTCTATTCTAACGATTTCTTCTGCAGTAAGGTATTTGAAATCTATAATATCATTAACTTTTTTACCATTTATTTTGAGTAAAACATCACCTTTTTTGAATCCTTCCTTATCAGCGATACTGTTTTTTAAAACCTTTTTAATTTTCATTTTTTTGTATTATTTATTATTGAGTGGTAACGAACTGATTTTTATACTGCAGTTCATATAACTTATAATATATACCTTTTTTCTTGAGGAGTTCGCTGTGAGTTCCTCTTTCTCTGATTTCACCTTTATGCATAACAAGGATGTAATCTACATTTTGGATTGTTGAAAGCCTGTGAGCAATAACAATTGAAGTTCTTCCATTCATCAGGATTTTAAGAGCTCTCTGGATTAAAACTTCCGTTTCAGTATCAATATTAGATGTTGCTTCATCAAGAACAAGAATCTGAGGATCATAAGCAAGGGCTCTTGCAAAAGCGATTAGCTGTTTTTGACCGGTGGAAAGATTGCTTCCCCGTTCCATAATCTCTTCCTGGTAACCTCCTGGCAGTCGGGATATAAATTTATCTGCACTTACCTCTACAACCGATGAAATTATTCTCTCTTCAGGAATGGAAGCATTACCCAGAGATATATTTTTCTTTACG
>QNDJ01000247.1 GCA_003644825.1 Candidatus Zhuqueibacterota bacterium
AGCTTATTTTAGAGGTTATTTCATTATGGCTGGAAATATAAAAATTTTTTCTGGTAACTCCAATAGAGAATTAGCAAAAAAAATAGCAAATTATCTGGGAATAGCTCTTGGCGATTCATCAGTCCTGAAATTCTCTGACGGAGAAATCTGGGTAAAATTTAATGAAAATATTCGGGGAGAAGATGTTTTTATCGTTCAATCAACAAATGCTCCGGCAGAAAATCTCTTAGAACTATTGATTATGCTTGATGCAGCAAAAAGAGCTTCACCCTGGAGAATTACTGCAGTTATACCTTACTTCGGATATGCCAGGCAGGATAGAAAAGACCAGCCCAGGGTCTCCATCACTGCAAAACTAATAGCTAACTTAATAGACAAAGCAGGTGCCGATAGAGTCCTTACAATGGACCTTCACAGTGCCCAGATTCAGGGATTTTTCGATATCCCATTAGACCACTTATATGCATCCATTAAATTTACAGATTATTTTATTAATATGCACATCGATAATCTATGCATTGTATCACCTGATATTGGTGGTGTAAGAATGTCTCGTTTTTATGCTAAAAAACTCAATGCCTCTCTTGCAATTCTTGACAAAAGAAGACCTGCTCCGAATAAGTCTGAAGTTACGTATATTATCGGTGATATTGCAAATAAAAACATAATAATGTTCGATGATATTGTTGATACAGCTGGAACTCTAACAAATGCAGCGAATACACTCAAAAAAAATGGTGCACAAAAAATAATTGCTGCCTGTACCCATCCTGTGCTTTCCGGAAATTCAATGGAAAAAATTGAAAATTCACCAATAAGTGAGCTTACAGTCAGTGATACTATACCATTAAATACTAAAAGCAAAAAAATTAAGGTTCTTTCTGTTGCTAATGTATTTGGCGAAGCAATTAAAAGAATTCACGAAGGAAAATCAATAAGCTCGTTATTTCTATAAACAGAGGATTATAATATGACTGAAAAATTACTAAATGCTGAAAAAAGAACAGAAACAGGAAAAAGTAAGGTAAATGCGTTAAGAAAAAAAGGCCTTATACCTGCGGTATTTTATGCACATAAAAAAAAGCCTGTTCCTATTACCATAAATGAAAAAGACCTGAAAAATATTCTTTCTCAAGAACATTCAATAATTTCACTAAAATTAGAAACAGGTAAAAAATATAAATCTATTCTCAGAGAAATCCAGTATGACCCGGTAAAAGATACTATTCTTCATGTTGATTTTATGGGAATAAAGTTAAAAGAAAAAATTAAAGCAGAAGTTCCCGTAACTCTTACAGGCACTCCTGTAGGAGTAAAGGAAGGCGGCATTATAGAACAGCTTATACGGGAAGTTGAGATTGAAGCTCTGCCATTAGATATACCAGACCACATTGAGGTTGATGTATCTCATCTTAAAATCGGAGATTCTGTTCATGCCGGGGATATAAAGTTAGAAAAAATAAAAGTCCTGACAAAAAATGATACATCTATCGCAACTGTTGGTGCCCCAAGAAAGATAAAAGAAGTTGAAGAAAAAATTGAAAAAGAAGCCGAAGAAGTAGAAAAGGAAACTCCAAAGGAAGAAGAAAAATAGAAAATGCATCTCATTGTTGGCCTTGGTAATCCCGGTAAAAAATATGCCCTTACAAGGCATAACCTCGGGTTTATGGTCATTGATAGGTTGTGTGAAGAGCTGAATATTAGTCTTTTAGCAGGGAAAGGAAGTTATTTTATAGGAAAAGGAATATTCAACACTAAAAAAATCCTTTTAGCAAAGCCCACCACTTATATGAATAACAGCGGTTTTGCTGTTAAAGATTTAATCAACACCTATAATGTAAACCTTAATTGTTTGTTAGTAATCGTTGATGATTTAAACCTGAACCTGGGTTCAATAAGAATAAGAAGAAAAGGAAGCGATGGAGGAAATAAAGGATTAAAATCAATTATAGAACAACTTCAAACAGAGGAATTTCCAAGACTCCGACTTGGAATAAAAAACAATCATATTGAAGATAATTTCCAATTTGTTTTATCAGAGTTCTTAGAAAGTGAAAAAGCTCTGGTTAAAAAAATGATAGTCAACGCCGTTCAAGCTATACTTACCTGGCTGGAAGAAGGTATAGAATCTGCTATGAATAAATTTAATAGAAATATAATAAATAGTAAACTATTTATATTATAAAAAATAGGAAAGTTTTTATTATGGAGAATCTTATTATTACTATTCCAATTGTGGGAATTATTGGTTTTCTTGTTGCCTTATCGATTTATATATCGATAAAAAACCTGCCCACAGGAACAGATAAAATGGTAGAGATTTCCGATATGATACACCAGGGAGCTATGGTATTTTTAAAGCATGAATACAGCATAATTTTAATTTTCATTGTAGTTGTTTTTATACTTCTCTTCATCAATATTTCTATACACACAGCAATAGCATTTATAAGTGGTGCTTTTTGTTCAATGTTTGCAGGTTTTTTCGGAATGTTAGCAGCAACAAGAGCAAATGTTCGAACTTCTGAGGCTGCTAATACAAAGGGACAGAATAAAGCGTTGACGGTGGCTTTCAACGGTGGTGCAGTTATGGGGCTCTCAGTAGCAAGTCTTGGTTTACTGGGTATAGGTATATTCTTTTTTCTTTATAAGAATGGTATTATTCAGGCGAGTGATATAAATGGTTTTGCTATGGGGGCAAGTTCAATAGCGCTATTTGCAAGAGTCGGAGGTGGTATATTTACAAAAGCTGCTGATGTTGGTGCAGACCTTGTTGGGAAAGTCGAGGCAGGTATTCCTGAAGATGACCCCAGAAACCCAGCAACAATAGCCGATAACGTCGGCGATAATGTCGGAGACACCGCAGGTATGGGTGCCGATATATTTGAATCTTATGTTGGTTCAGTTATTGCAACCGTTGCAATAGGTTCTACTTTTACAGAGTTAAAATTCAATTATATGTCTTTACCACTCTTTATAATACTTGTTGGTTTACTTGCTTCATTGGTGGGGCTAATTTCTATGAAAATTTTTGGAAAACTCAACCCTGCAGCTGCCTTAAGGTATGTTTCGATATTTACTGCTTTTATTATGCTTGTTGCTTCTTATTTCGTCATAAAAACGCTTGGTATTCCTGAAGGAGTTTTCTTACCGATTTTATCTGGTTCTATTGCTGGAATTTTCATTGGTTTATTAACAGAGTATTATACCTCAAAAAAACCTATAATTAGAATCGCTGAAGCAAGCAAAACCGGGGCAGGAACAAACATCATAACAGGCTTTTCAGTGGGGCTTGAGAGTACTGCATTACCGGTATTGGTGATTTGTATTGCAATTTTTACAAGTTATCATTTTTCAGGGCTTTACGGAATAGGAATTTCTGCTGTTGGTATGTTAGCAACTGTTGGTATAACGATGTCTGTAGATGCTTATGGACCCATTGCTGATAATGCAGGTGGTATATCTGAGATGTCCGGGTTAGGGGAAGATACGAGAAAAATCACGGACAATCTCGATTCACTCGGTAATACAACCGCCGCAATCGGGAAAGGATTTGCTATAGGTTCAGCCGCATTAACAGCCCTTGCCCTGTTTTCTGCGTACAGTTCGACTGTGAAATTAAACAGTATTGACCTCATCAACCCTATGGTGGTAATAGGTCTTTTTATTGGTGGTGTTCTTCCCTTTTTTATTGCAGCTAAAACAATGTCTGCAGTAGGAAAAGCAGCATTTAAAATTGTAGAAGAAGTTCGCCGTCAGTTCAGAGAAATTAAAGGCCTAATGGAGGGAAAGGTAAAACCAGATTCATCAAAGTGTGTAGCAATAAGTACAAAAGCCGCTTTAAAAGCGATGATTATTCCGGGGTTAACAGCAGTAGCAACACCGGTTATTGTCGGGTTTTTTATTGGTCCAGAGGCACTTGGTGGTTTATTGGCTGGGGCAACTCTCACCGGGGTTCTCCTGGCTTTATTAATGGCAAATGGAGGAGGTGCATGGGATAATGCTAAAAAATATATCGAAAAAGGAAATTTTGGTGGTAAAGGAAGCGAAGCTCATAAAAATGCTGTTGTAGGTGATACCGTTGGAGACCCCTTTAAAGATACCTCAGGAC
>QNDJ01000248.1 GCA_003644825.1 Candidatus Zhuqueibacterota bacterium
AAATGTAACCATTAAAACAAGAATTATAATAAATACATATAATTTTTTCATAATGATGACCTCCCCTTTAAAAATTTCTTCCTCATATCTTTCGATACATCAACAATAAATTCCCAGGCTTGTTCAACGTGCTTTTTTTGAACATTCGTCTGTCCTACAACAAACCTGATTGTATAAATGCCATTCAATTTTGTATGTGTAAGATATAGCTTCCCACTTTTATTTAAATTTTCCAGTAATTGTTCGTTTAATCTGTTGAGATAATCTAAGTTGTTTATATTTTCAGGTTTCCATCTGAAACAAACTGTGTTTAAAGGAACTGGAGCTATCAGTTCAAAATCCGGTGAATTTTCAATCATACTGGCAAGTTCCTTAGCCATTTGAATATGACTTCTGATTTTTTCACGTATTCCATTAACTCCAAAGTTACGTATAACAAACCACAATTTTAACGCTCTAAATCTTCTACCCAGTTGAATTCCCCAGTCTCTGTAATTATTTACCTTCTTGTCTTCCTGAGTTTTAAGATATTCAGGGTGTATCTCAAATGTTTTTATTAGAGCTTCTTTATCTTTTACAAAATAAGCAGAACAATCAAAATTGGTGAACATCCATTTGTGAGGGTTAAAAACAAAAGTATCTACATTTTCAATTCCTTCAATCATCCACCTTTTTTCAGGAAGAACAAGAGCAGTTCCCGCAAGGGCAGCATCCACATGAAGCCACAGGTTATATCTTTTACACACCTCCCCTATCGGTTTGAGAGGGTCAATAGCTGTTGAACCTGTTGTTCCAATAGTTGCAATGGTGCATAGAGGAATGTATCCATTTTGAATATCTTTCCGAATTGAATCCTCAAGAAATTCCGGTATAAGTGAAAACTTTTCATCCACATCAATTTTTCTTAAATTTTCCCTGCCAATACCTGCAATTTTTACTGCCTTCTCAATGGATGAATGGGTTTCCTTAGAACAATACACAGTAAATTTCTTATTCCTGGTAAAACCTTTACTGTTAATCTCATAACCGGAAAATTTTTCTCTTGCAGTTAAAATAGAAACCAGAGTGGAAGTCGAAGCAGTATCCTGAATAACACCGGTAAAACAATCAGGTAATCCGATCATTCTGGCTGTCCATTGCATAACTCTTTCCTCCAGTTCTGCTGCTGAAGGCGATGTTTCCCAGATCATACATTGTGCCCCTATGGTTGCCATTGCCATTTCACCCAGTATTGATGGAAAACTGTTATTTGCAGGAAAATACGCAAAAAATGATGGATGCTGCCAGTGGGTTATACCGGGCAAAATAATCTTACAAAAATCACTGAATATTATATCAAATGATTCTCCATCTTCTGGTGGAGCATCGGGCAATTGTTCAATAATTTCTTTTGGTTTCACAGGAGATTTAACAGGATAAGTTTCAATATTCTTCAGATATTCCACCATCCATTCTACAAGAAAATGCGCATTCTCCCTGAATTCATCAATATTCATATTTTTCCTCTTTCCTGTAAAAGGATAATAAACAATTACATCTTTTTTAATTCTGCCGGTCCATAGTAAATTGAATTAAATAAAAACTTAAATGTTCCATGCGCCTGCCCTCTGTATTGAACCGGAAATCCAATAAGAATTATTTTACCATCCCCAAATGGAACATCAACAAGAGCACTTTTATTATATAAATAATTATCTCCATTAATCCATCCACTCAATAATGGATTGTGTACAGGATACTTTACAACACTTTTTCCTTTCCTAACAGTAAAAGCTGGACTTCTTCTGTAGAAAATAGCACCTTCTCTCTTAAAACCATAGGCAATTGGATGATTCGGGTCAATTAAAACTTTAAGTATGGAACCAGGAATAAAGAATTTTTTTCTGTTAAGTCTCCTAACACTATTTTCTACAGGAAGGTAAAATCTTTTTATAGGAAATTCTGAACATGAATTTAGTGTAATCAAAGACCCACCTTTCTCTATAAACTCCTTAATATTTTTAACACCTACTTCACCTATGCCACCAGAATACTCAGGTGGAATAAATTTATCAGAAATTCCATTAACAATGGTAATATCCCTCAAATCTGGAAAAATTATAACATCAAAGTTCTGATTCAAGTTTCCCTTTCTTATATCTTTATTATAAACACTTCTGTAGGGGAACTCATATTGTTCAAGAACCCATCTTGTCCAGCCTTCATCCATCGAAGCTGTCCAGCTTTTATAAAGACCAAGTTTTACAGGTTTTAATTCATATACTTTTATTTCTGGTTTATTATCCAATTCTTTAAAGTTAACATAAAGGTCCTTCACGATAGACTGTAAATCATCAACAAGCCCATATTTAAATTTTACAATCATAGTTCCGGCAGGATTTACACTGTCTCCTTTCTTAAAATCTTCAGCAGCCCAGTAAACTTCATAACCCTTTTTAATCAATCTGTTCAAAGCAACAATATCATCATTTGTACTGTGACTCCACATATAACCAAAAGGATGTTCAGCATATTCAACAGTTCCTTTCGGTTTTTTCACTCTATTCAGGAGAACTGATTTGACAACAAATGGCGAATCAACCTTTACAACATCTACCCCCATAAGAAGAGGTAAAGTATGAGCAACAACATCATAGGGAGTTTTTAGAGGTGCACCAGGATAATCTCTTATTTCAGGATAAACCTGTCTTTCAAGCAGAGTTTTTGCAAAACCTCCATAAGGTTGAGCCATATAAACAATATATGTTCCTTCAGGGTATCTACTTCCATCAGCCCAGAAAGACTCTTCAGCTTTATTGATTTCAACACCTCCAATCTGCAATACATTCATCATTTTCACTGCAGTGGAAAGGTCTCTTTGATTCTTTAATATCAAATAAGAAAAAGGTGGTTCTTTCCTTGTAACAGCCTTTTTATGTATTACATAAAAATTGTTTAGCCAGTTTTTTCTCAGTCTTGCCGCATTGGTCAACACTGCCATTGCGGCAGAATAATCATAGTCAACAATATCTCTTAATGTCCATTTTCCACCCTTCCAGGGCAGAGGAATTTTAACCGATCGCTGGATTACGTTTTTAGCAAGTTCATCAAATTTTATCTCAATGGGGGTTGCTAATTTTACACTGGCAACTTCCGTTAAAATTCTTATTCCGCCGTGATAATGATGATAAGCTCTTGCTGGTGTCCAGGCATCAAAACCTGTGCTGTGTATTACACCTGCTTTTCCCTGAGCTGTAAGTTCAGTTGCAATAAAGGTACCCATCATACCTACTTCCTGCTCAAGTATAGGGTCAATATTTGGTTCATAAGGGTCCACAAAAGGTGGAACAAAAATCCTCGCACCCCTGCTGCCCATCTGGTGCATATCAACTATAATCTGGGGATGCCATACATTGTGAATCCCTTCAACAGTAAGCCTCGATTCTACCTGAGTAAACATATACCAATCTCTATTATTATCATGCCCTACATACTTATGATAGAGCCACGGCATTCTTCCACCTTCATACCTTGTTCCAAGATTCTTTTTATACCAGTCTACAACCATTTGAATACCATCAGGGTTATGCATTGGAACAAGAAGAAGTATCACATTATTAAGAATTTCTTTTGTATCCGGGTCATTTTTCGTAGCAAGATTATATGCCAGCTCCATAGACATCTGAGAAGCACCAATCTCAGAAGCATGAATCGAACAATTTATCATTACAATTGCTTTTCCATCATTAATTATCTTTTCAGCTTCAACATCTGTTATTTTCCTGGGGTCTGCCAGCAACTGTTGGTACTTCTGATATTTTTCAAGATTATTCTGGTTCTGCTCAGATGTTATTATCGCAACAATAAATGGATTACCCATTGTAGTCTTTCCAACTTCTTTTACAGTAACTCTCTCACTTGATTCACCCAGCCTGTTAAAGTATTCCACAATCTGATGCATATCAGCAACTTTTCTGTCTTCTCCAACTTTAAAACCAATAATATCCTCTGGTTTCGGAACCTGAGAAAACACAAAATTGCTCAAAAAAAGCAACGATAATAAAAACATACCTACATTTGCTTTTTTCATTTTACCCTCCTGTTAACTAAATCTGCTTTTTTAGTAATTAAC
>QNDJ01000249.1 GCA_003644825.1 Candidatus Zhuqueibacterota bacterium
ATATTGGGAACTATGAGAATTCACTAAATAAAAGAAATACTTTTATTTTAATTTCTAAAAATTAACCTCATAGAAGAAATATGTGCACTTAATAGCTCGGGCAGGGATGCCCGAGCTACAGGTGTTTTTATTTATTTCTAATTTTCAATTAACAATTTAGTTTTTCTATATCGCTCCTGTGAAGCTATATTGTTCTTCTTTTCCCTGCTTGTTACAAACATTACATCCAAATATGACCAAAAAAAAACGGCAAATTCAACGAATTAATTGAATCATTATTTACTCTTTTTCCTGATGAAGAATATTGGCGGCTTATATAATCCAGGAATGCCTGACCTAATTCTGTTACAAATGAGATTTAAAAAAAACACCCAATTACACAGTGTAAGAAAACTTCGTCAACAGCGGACTTTATTATTATCCTTTAAAATAATACTGAATTCTTCTATTTCATTTTACCACCTGCTCTAAGTCCATTGGCAACAGCCAGAAGTTCAGATGCTTCATGGAAAAAAACTGCCATTGCAACACTCATAATCCCGATTAATGCGGATGGAATAAGAACTGAAAGAACAAGAAGGGAAAATATGATATTTTGATTACTTATTCTTTTTGTTTTTTTGCCAAGGCTTATAGCGTCGGATACTTTTCTCAGGTCATCAGCCATCAAAGCTATATCAGCAGCTTCAATAGCTGCATCTGTTCCTGCAGTTCCCATGGCTATTCCGAGAGTAGAACGGGCAAGAGCAGGTGCATCATTTATACCATCTCCAACCATTGCTACAACTTTATATTCTTTTTCCAGTTTTTCTATCTCTTTTAGCTTATCTTCGGGTTTAAGGTCAGCTCTTACTTCATCTATTCCAAGCTCTTTTGCAATTGCTTCTGCCGTTATTTTATTATCACCTGTCAGTATTACTGACTTAATACTATTTCTGGAAAGTATCTTTACAATTTCTTTTGCTTGCGGTCTGATTTCATCTCTTATTGCAATTATCCCAGAAATTTCATCTTCAGTGCCAACAAGTACAACCGTCTTTCCTTCAACTCTCAACTTTTCAATTTTTTTAAATGGAAAATCGTTCTGACCAAACTTTTTAAACAATCCCTGTTTACCAACATAAATATTCTTATCTCCTGCTTTTGCAACTGCTCTATACCCCGCAATAGCCTTAAAATCGACGGTATCCAAACCTGTGATACCGGTACTCTCTGCTTTTTCTACAATTGCTTTTGCCAGAGAATGTTCTGAAAATTTTTCAACACTATATGCTAATTTAAGTACATTGATTTCATCATCTTTAATTGCTATAATATCAGTTACCACAGGTGTTCCCTTTGTAAGGGTTCCTGTTTTATCAAAAGCAACTGCTTTTACTTTACCAAGGTTTTCAAGGTGAATTCCACCTTTGATAAGAACACCTGTTTTTCCTGCTCTTCCAATACCCGCAGCTATTGCTACAGGAGTTGACATTACAAGAGCACAGGGTGCAGCAGCTACCAGTAAAACTACTGCTCTCGTTGCCCAGTAACTCACTGAACCCCCCGATATCACCGAAATAACTATCATAAGAAGGGAACTCAAAAGAACAATAGGGCTATATATTCTTCCAAACTTTTCAATAAAAAGCTGGTATCTTCCTTTTTGTTGCTGAGCTTCTTCAACAAGATGGATAATACGTGATAGAGTGTTATCCTGAAAAGTCGCTGTTGCCTTTACCTCCAGTGCACCTTCCTGATTCATTGTTGCGGCAAACACTTTCATTCCTTCCTTTTTTTCCACAGGAACAGATTCACCGGTAACAGGTGCTTCATTTATACTCGACCTCCCTTTTACAATAATTCCATCGGTTGGAATTGATTCGCCTGGTTTAACAATAAATAAATCACCAGTTTTTAAATTTTCTGCTGGAATTTTCTCTTCTTTTCCATCCTTCAAAATCAGAGCTTCTTTAGGTGCAAGCTCCAGAAGCTTTCTTATAGAAGCCCTTGTTTTTGTAAAGGTATATTCTTCCAATCCTTCCGCAGCACCATATAAAAATACAAGGAAAGATGCTTCATCCCACATCCCTAAAATAGCTGAACCAGCCGTTGCTGCTATCATAAGAATTTCTATTCCAATTTCTCTTTCTTCAAATAATTCTTCTATTCCTTCTTTAATCCAGTAATAGCCACCAAGAACTATTGCAACAATGTAAATTGAAATTTCTCCAATTGCGGAAATTACACTAAAATATCTAAGGAAAAATGTTGTCCCCGTGAGAACCCCTGCTATCAAAGGGTTGCGAATTTGAGGATATGTATACCATTTCAAATCATGAACCTTCTTTTTCTCATTATCTTCTGTATTCATTTTTTCCTCCAGAAATAATCCATATTAAAACATATCATTAAAAAAATAATTTCAAACCATTTTCTTTTTAAACCATCTATAAAGAAGTGGAAGAATTATCATAGTAGCTATGGTAGATGTAACAAGACCACCAATAACAACAATAGCAAGAGGACGCTGAACTCTGCTTCCTGTTCCGGTGGCAAACAGTAAAGGCAACAAACCAAGCGCTGTTGTTATAGCTGTCATCAATACAGGTCTCAGACGACGGGTAGCACCTTTAACCACAACTTCCTGAACTGGAATACCCTTTTTCAACATTTGATTATAATAAGTCACCAATACCATAGCATTTTCCAATGCAATACCGAACAATGCAATGAAACCAACAGATGATGGCACTGATAAATTTTGTCCCGTAAACCATAATGCTATAATCCCACCAACCAATGCAAAAGGTATATTTAAAAGTATCAAAACAGAATCTCTTAATATCCCAAAACTTGAAAACAGTAATACAAAAACAAGAAAAAGTGTTATAGGAATCACTATCGCAAGCCTTCTATTAGCTTCTTGCTGAAGTTTAAATTGACCACCCCAGGTGATTAAATAACCGGGGGGTAAATTAATTTTATCAGCCAGCAACCGTTTTCCTTCTGCAACAAAAGAGCCTATATCCCGGCCTTCAACATTACATTGAACTGTGATAAATCGCTGATTATTTTCTCTTGTTATCTGCCGGGGACCAACAATCTCTTCAATGGTGGCTAACTGTGCAAGCGGTAATTGTGAACCATCAGGGGTAGGAATAAGAATATTTGATATTTCTTCTTTTGTTGAGCGAAACTCAGGAGCAAACCTAACATAAATATTAAATCGTTTTATGCCTTCAAAAATTTCACCAACAGATACACCGCCTATTGCTGTAGATACAACCTCCTGTACATCCGCAACATTGATACCATATTTTGCAATAGTTGAACGGTTTACTCTGATTCGCAATTGAGGGGTTCCAGATATTTGAGCAGGTTGAACATCAACTGCACCTTTTATACCCTTTATTACCTGAGCAACCTCATCAGCTTTTCTTTTCAGAATTTCAATATCATCACCAAAAATTTTAATAGCAAGCTCAGCACGAATACCTTCAAGTAATTCATCAATTGTCATTTCAATTGGCTGGGTGAAATTCAAAAGTACAAGCGAACCCTCCTGTAGTTCAGGGGTAAACTCCGAACCCAGACGGGTAAATATAAAAATCCCGAAAATAAGTAAAAAAACAGCAAAAAATAAGGTTTGTTTTCTTTTCTGCAAACAGTATCCAAGTAAAGATTTATATATAGCCATAAGCCAGCGAACGATAAATACACTTTTATAGCTACCATCTTCAATATTTTTTTTCTTACTATCTTTTGATTAACTTCTACATCAAACACTCTTCCACCAATAAGAGAGCCTACAAAGGCTTCTCTATTCTGGTCACATATAACACGAGCAGGAACAGTAATGGAACGCTCCAATGCATGCTTTCTAACTTTAATTGTCTTTATAGAAATCCTGTCCATAGCCTCCTGACTTAGCTCAACAATATTTGTATCCTCATTATGATTTTCAATTTGTTCTGATACCGAAATCTTCTGAGTTTGCTCTACCTTTCCACTTTTATCAGAATTACTACTGCATCTGACACCCAATATCAATGATAAAATCATTAAAAAGTGTATTCCTGATCTATAATACATTTTTTACTACTTCATTTTTATATTAAAATATTATAA
>QNDJ01000250.1 GCA_003644825.1 Candidatus Zhuqueibacterota bacterium
ATATTATTTTTCAATGTTATTCTCCGTTAATTATTCTGCTCTTATAGTTTCTATGGGTGTCAATTTTGAAGCCATTCTTGCCGGATACAGGGATGAAGCTATTGTTAATATGAATGCAATAACACCTATCAAAACAAAATCGAGAGCCTCCATTTTTACCGGTAAAGAATTAATAATGTAAATATCTGTTGGAAGCGGTATCAGGTTATACTTTTGTTGCAAAAAACAAATCGTAAAACCGGTAATTATTCCTGAAATTATCCCTATTAAACCTACTATTAGACCTTCATTAATGAAAATTTTAGAGATACTTCTTGAAGAACAACCCATAGACTTAAGAATACCTATTTCTTTCTTTTTTTCAAGAACAAGCATTATAAGTGAGCTAACAATATTAAAAACAGCAACCAGAATTATCAAACTTAAAACAATCAATGTTGCCCATTTTTCAAGTTTCATTGACACAAAAAGGCTTCTGTGCAAATCATACCATGTTTTGCAGACAATTTGAGTTCCGAACGTCGATTTTATTTCTTCAGCAAGTTTGTCTGCATCTTCAATGTTATAAGAGTTTATCTCAAAGCCTGTTATTCCGTTTTTCATTCGGAAGAGTTTTCGTGCAGAGTTTAAAGTAATAAATGAATAATAAGAATCATATTCGGCGATTTCTGCTTCAAAGAAGCCTTTCACGAGAAATTTCATAGTTGAAGGTCGTCTGAGTAAACCTCCCATTCCTCTGGTGCTGATTATCTGAACTTCATCATAAAGTTTAACTGCCAGTTTATCTGCAAGAACTCTTCCAAGAATTATACCGGGATATGGGTCAAGATTTTCTGTTTCCAGATAACTTAAACTACCGAAAGTAACCTTATTTCTTATATCGGAAACTTTGTCAATATTTTTTACATCAATTCCCATTAAAATAATGCCTGCTGATGTTTCTGGCGATGTTATTATAGCTTTGCCTTCAATATACGGAGATATTCCGCTCACCATACCTGTGGAAGAAACTTTACTTATAAAAGATTTCTCACCAGGAAATCTATCCATTCCTTTATAGTAAACTTTCAGATGACTATCAAAACTCTGAAATCTTTTTATTACAATTCCTTCAAATCCATTCATAATGGACATTGTGATTATAAGAGCTGTTACTCCAAGAAATATACCGAGAATGGAAATGTAAGTAGTATATGAAATAAATCCGGTTCTCTTTTTCGATTTTAAATATCTTCTGGAAATAAAAACTTCGAAAGACATTTTATTCAAACCTCACAGCTTCTGCTGGTAATAATTTTGCCGCTTTCCAGGAAGGATAAAGTGTTGCCACAAGACACAGAATAAATGCTACTCCTGAAATAAAAATAAAATTATATATAGACATTGATACCGGAATTGCTTCTATATAATAAACATCCTTATTTAGGGAAAACAGTTTGTATGTTTTTTGCATCCAGCAAAGAAAATATGCAATTGAAGAACCGAGAATAACACTTATTGTCCCGATAAAAGTCCCTTCAAGAAAAAATATCTTCATAATACTGCCAGAACTTGCACCGATAGATTTTAGAATACCGATATCTTTTTTCTTTTCCAGAACCAGCATAATGAGGGTACTAACCAGATTAAAAGCGCCAACAACTACTATCATACCAAAAACAATCAATATCGGGAGTTTCTGTGTTTTCATCCAGGCAAACAGGGTGTTGTACATTTCTTTCCAGGTTTGTGCAAGAAAAGGGTATCCTAAAGTTTCATTGATTTCACTGGCGATATTATAAGAATCATCGATGTTTTTGACTCTTATCTCCACCCCGGTAATTTCGTTTTCCATTTTCATTAATCTCTGAGAGGTCTTAAGAGGAACATAAACAAAAGAATTGTCAAATTCGTAAAGACCTGTATCAAATATCCCTGAAATAACAAACTGTTTAACAGATGGCATACCAAGCAGATTCAATTTTTTCCCGAAGGGGCTCACAACAAATACTGTATCTGAAATATTTGCACCAAGTTTTTCGATTAAATCTTTTCCTAAAATAATTTCGGCAGGTCTATTCAGTTCTCTTTTTTCAGGTTTCAGGCTGAACTTACCTTTAATTATTTTTTTATTAATATCCAGAACATTTTTTACAAGGTTTTCATCAATTCCCCTTAAAACAATACCTTCATCAATATTCTTGAATCGAATCATAGCTTCTCTTTCAACAAAAGGTGATACACCAGTAACACCGGGTATAGATTTTATTTTTTGCAGGATGTCTTCGTATTCTCCAAAACCTTCATTATGAAATGTTCCAAGGCGGATATGAGATTGAAAGCTTATTATTTTGTCCTTTACTTCTTTTTCAAATCCGTTTAAAATGGATAATGTAATGATAAGAGCCGCAATCCCGATTGTGAGTCCGGTAATTGAAAAGTATGTGATTATATTAATAAAGCCTGTTTTCTTTTTCTTTGTTAAATACTTTTTTGCAATTAAAATTTCATAATTCATAACTGATCATCTGTTTCTTTTTTAATAGGTCTCATATGGGGGAAAAGAATTACATCTCTGATTGAAGGAGAATCTGTAAATAGCATTGTCAAACGGTCAATTCCTATTCCTATACCGGTAGTTGGTGGTAAACCATACTCCAGTGCCATAATATAATCTTCATCAAGAACCTGTGCTTCTTCATCACCTGCTTTAAGTTGTTCCATCTGGTCAAGGAACCTCTCTTTCTGGTCTATTGGGTCATTGAGTTCTGAAAAAGCGTTAGCAACTTCTTTACCGAGGATATATTGTTCGAACCTTTCAGTGAGCTGTGGATTTCCTCTTTTCTTTTTTGCCAGTGGAGAAATCTCAATGGGGAAATCAGTGATAAAAGTTGGTTGAATAATTTTGTGTTCAACACATTCGCTGAATATTTCTTCAACAATTTTACCTTTAGCCCAGAATTTTTCAATAGAAACATCGAGTTTTTCAGATATTTCGATTATTTCTTCTTTTGTTTTATTCATAAGTTCATAACCGGTTTCATCTTTGATGGCATCATACAGAGATATTCTTTTCCAGGGTGGTGTTAGATCTGCTTCCATTCCCTGAAACTTTAGAATCGGGCTGTTATTTACTTCAATTGCAATCCGATACATCATTTCCTCGACCAGTTTCATCATAAATTCATAATCGTGATATGCAATATATAACTCCATTTGGGTGAATTCAGGGTTGTGCATTCTATCCATACCTTCGTTTCTGAAATCTTTTGAGAACTCAAAAACTCCATCAAACCCTCCCACAATAAGCCTTTTTAAATATAATTCATTGGCAATTCTTAAATACAGTTTCATATCCAGAGCATTGTGATATGTAACAAAGGGTCTTGCAGAAGCTCCACCATAAATAGGCTGTAAAATAGGCGTTTCAACCTCTAAGTAACCTCTATCCGTCAGAAATTTTCTCATAGATTCAATTATTTTAGACCTCTTTATAAAGACATTTTTGACAGCAGGATTAACAATCAAATCTACATAACGCATTCTGTATCTTAAATCAGTGTCAGAGAACTGGTCATAAAAAACAGATTTTCCATCAACCTTTTTCTCTTTTACAACAGGAAGAGGTCTTAAAGTTTTTGCTAAAATTTCAATATCTTCTGCAAAGATTGTTATTTCACCTGTTCTTGTTTTAAATACTACTCCTTTGATCCCAAATATGTCTCCTATATCAGCCAGTTTAAAAATTTCATATTTTTTTTCTCCGAGCTTATCCATTCTGAAATATATCTGAATTTTGCCAGATGAATCCTGGAGGTCGGCAAATGCTGCTTTTTTACCTGATTCTCTTATTGCCATAATTCTTCCTGCGACAGAAACCTGCTTTTCATTCTTTTCAAGACTGGAAAAATTTTCAACTATTTCTCTGGTAAGGTGGCTTCGGTCAAAATTATAAGAATAAGGATTTATCCCTAATTCCTTTAATTTTCTGAGCTTTTCAAGCCTGATATTTCTTAACTGTTGAATTGCCTCCATAAACTCTCCATTTGTTTATCAATAAAGAAAAAGTTCCTGTAAAAACTAACAGGAACAAAATTGTATAACAAATTTAGAATGGACAAATAT
>QNDJ01000251.1 GCA_003644825.1 Candidatus Zhuqueibacterota bacterium
AAATAAAAAAAGCAATAGTATTTTTGTTACTATTGCTTTTTAGTTTAAACTATAAACAAACTTTTTATTCATAAAAGACCCGTTTTGAACCGGCCTTTAAAGGAATATGTAAGTAATAACCGATTCCGTTTTTAATGACCTCTGCATATCTGGGAACATTCTTAATAACCAGTGCTTTATCAGGGTGGTCTTCAGTCCAGCATTCCATTGTTTGTATAATAGAAGATATATGCCTTCCCACCCTTACATCTATAGGCCATCCGTGCTCATCGATTTTTTCAAAAAGGAGCCCGTGTTCCCCTGCTTTCATTACAAATTCATCTTTTCCTGTTAAGAGTTGTTCTCTTGTAGTTCTACCTCTTGTTGCATCAAGAAATGGTTCTGGAGCTTCAAATAAAAGAGAAATCGCATCAGAATTATCACCTATTTCCCGATGAGACAAACCGTGCAGGTTTTTAGGTGAAAATTCTGTTCCAATATTAAATCCCTCCATATCAGTCAAAATCATAGAAACAAGAGTTGCAAGCTCCTGACCCTTTTCGTGAGCTACTATTGTGCTTATAACAGGATACTGGAGTTCCGCCTCATGAAGGTCAATAACAATATCCACTTTTTCCTTTCTAATTAATTCCATAAAAGCAAAACAGGTTTTTTCAGTTAAAGTGCCATTGGGTCTTCCTGGCCAGGTTCTATTCAGGTTACGAATATCAACATAAGCAAGTTCCTGTCTACTCGGGAAATGTATATATACTTCCGGATCAGGCCATTGATCCAGAGGGTTGGACCATCGGTCACCCATTCTGAATTTCTGACCACCCCAGGTTGTTGGTATTGTAAAATCTGGTGGATAACCACCACCAAGCCGGGTAACTGTTGTTGCACTTCTATTAGCACTGTTCACAACAATTAGTCTGCCTTTTTCCATAATAGCATTTTCTGTCAATATCCAGGTAGCAAGCCTCCCTCCTGGTTCTTCTGGATGTGTTCCACCAAGGACAAAAATCGTTCCACCCGGTTCTTTACCTTCAAAAAAATAAACATTACAATCATTAGTTGTACCCTTAATTCCTGAAAAATACTCACTTAACTTTTTAACCTCAGTAACTCCAGGGCTTAATACAACTGGTTCTTTGAGATGCCTGCTTTTATAAAAACTTATACCTCCAAATATCAACAGCAACATTCCAAAAATACTAAAAACAATTTTACGAATGTAAATTCCAGACATATCCCCCTCCTCATTTCAACCTGAATAATCTCAGTAGAAAAGGTATTAATACAATTATATAGAGAATTTCCTGTTCCCATTTTTTTGATTTAATGAGATTATAAATCATTATAAATGAGGAACACGCAACCAGCAAATAATATATTATTGTTATAATATTCATAAGAACATTCATTATTATTAACCTCTATTTCTTTATTTTATTTTTATTGAAATCATATTTTTCAACTACAATCCTGTTAAAAAACTTAATTTACTGCTATATATAACCATTAAAGTTCCAATAATCATAATTATAATTGATGGAACTATACAGCATTTAAGAAATTTTGCATAGGATTCTTTATACTCTACGATGTCAACAGTTAATCTTCCAATAATAGCAGTGGGCGGAAGAGCATCTCCGAGGGGCCAGATAACACTCATTCCAGCAAGTGCAACAATGGGATTTAGCCCAATTGTATTAAAAAGGAGAACCAGAGGAACTCCAATCACAGGTGCAGCACCCCACATTAAAACAGCCTCAGAAACAGGCATCAGCCAGAAAAGACTCGCAAAAACTACCATTACCGGGAGAGTTACTGAAGTTACAGCAAGTAATCCTCTTACACCTGTCAGCGTCATAATTTGAACCAGTATCCCCGCACAGGTTAATGTTCCTATAAGAGGAAGAAGCTGCTCAATTGTATCCCTGGAAATCTTAAAAACATCAAGCTTCTTTGGAGAAAGAATAAGCGAAGTTAATGCAGAAAAGAGAAACATTAATGGAAGACCAATTATCGGCGTAGAATGAGGCCATTTCCTGCCCATAAATATCAGAAAAAGAAAAACTACAAAAGGAAGAATTACCCTGAACCAGTTCATCTTTTCTGGTGCCTCGGGAAGTTCCTCAAGGGCTTTTTTAACATCTGTTTGAGTTCCTTTCCATCCAAGAATAAAAATCGTCAATAAAGAACCTATAACACAGGGTATCAATAACGGAAAAAAGAAACCTACATAAGGCATATTTACACCGGCGGCTGTCATCATAGCCCATAAGCTAACAGGTGGAGCTGCAGCACTGAGACCTGCTATAATAAATACTATCGCTGCGGTTTTTGCCCTGGAAATACCCATATAATTCAGTACAACCCCTACCATACCACCAGTAATTAATACTGTTACACTTCCAGCACCCGTCAACGCTCCAGGAATTAAAAGTATTATAGTAAGAAGAACTAAAAGTAGAGCCCTGTTTCCGTGAAATTTCTTAATAATTCCTCGAACAACAAAGGCAATTCCACCTGATTCCTTTAAAATATTCATAAAAAAAGTTGCAGTAATGAAAATAAGATTAATGTCAAGATAAGTGGCAGCACCTTCAGCGATATGCCTCACTGGAATCCAGTATCCTCCTGCAAGTCCTCCTGCAATGGCAGCAGCAAACATCGAAAGTTCAGTGGAAAGCTTAAATATTTTTACAACAACATATACCACCACCATAACCCCGAGAATAATCTCTGTATAGGTGAACATACTCACTTATAAACACTCCTATTTTTCAAAAAGACTTTTTAGAACTTTTGGTATTTCAAGATTTTTTTCAAATAAAATCATTGGAATTTTCTTTCCTTTTGAAATCGTAGTGAACCTGCCATCAGCATTACCATCTTTTCTAATAAGAAGTATATCAGACCTCGGGCATACAGCGTCAATAGAGAGTTCGTCTGTATTATCGCCCGGAGCAGCACCCTGAGCACGCCTCGCCATACCCTCAATATGAGCACCAATAATTGTAATTTTCTGTTTTTTAGCTTCTTCAATCAACTTGTTTATTCTGGATAACTCATCTTTAATGGAAACACCGGCTGCTCCCATTCCTTTTAAACTTGCACCAGTTACAATTATTAATGTTTTGTATGGAGTACCAGCCTCTTTTTTCTTTACAAGGTCTGCAGCAGTTGCATGAAGGTTATAATCAAACGGAAATTTTAACCTTTTCATAAAAACCTTCAACCTCACAGGGCCAGGGCTCTGACCACAGGAAGTAATTAATACCGGTAACTCTGCTTTCGGAGACGTTTTCTCCTGAGCAATTACCGATGAATATAGTAAAATAAAAAGGAAAGAAATAATACCTATTCCTGAAACTAATTTCTTCATGACTCTCTCCTTACAAAAAATTAAGTTAAATCTATGAAGTAATAAAAGAAGTTAATTAAGAATGAAATTTATCTACTGTTATTTTAGCCAATTTTCGATTTTTAGCCCCTCAATTCTTTCAAAATCAGTATCATCAGAAACAAGTATATGATTATTAGATTTTGTAATTGCAGCAATTAATATATCTGCATCGTTAATTAGCTTTCCCTTTTGCTTGAGATCAGCATATATCTCTGAAGCTTCATCAAAAATAACAGGATTATCTAATAATATTAATCCTAATTTTTCACATAGTTTCTCAAATCTTTTTAATTGACTTTTAGCTTTAACAGCTAAAAGCCCCCTTTTTATTTCATAATAACTGATACAATTTATAAAAATCTTATTTCCTTCAAAAATCAATCCCTGAATTTTCCTTTTTACTTTCTCTTTTCCTTTTAAAACAGCAGTAATTATATTGGTGTCAATAACATAAATCATTTAAAAATATTCCTTCTCTTTACTGAATCCTCAAAAATTTCTACCTGATCTGGAGTTAACTCATTTAACATACCAAAAACATTTTCTAATGAATTTAATACATCAATAGTTTCTTCTAAATTCTGGAGTTTAATCATATTCAATGGCAAAGAACATTCTGTAATACTTTTTAAGTTAACAGTTTCTTTTAAAAGTTCAAAACCAAAATCATAGGTAATTGAAAC
>QNDJ01000252.1 GCA_003644825.1 Candidatus Zhuqueibacterota bacterium
CAACAATATACAATTAATGAAAAACGGGTTAATCAAATTAATTTCATTTTAACAACTCAAAAAGTATGATGAGCTCTTTAAGTTCTCATATTTTTAAAATCATCTCAAATTTTTGTGCTGCTATTGATAATTTCAGCATAGAGCCAGTCTTAGGGTCTGCCCAGAAATCAATCAATTGAGGACCTATTCCCATAATTACATGAACAGCTTCTACTTCTTTTTTCCCTAACTTTATCTTTTCATTTCCCTTCTTTGTAAAAGATGTATTAACAGTTACAAGACTTGTAGGTATCAATGTAAGATATACCATTTTATCTTTTTCCTGGCTTAAAAACTTTTTCAAAGCAAGATAGAAATACTCCATTACATTACTCGGTATTACAAGATAATCACCTTTTAATTCTATATCCTTTTCTGCACTTTGCTGACCTTCTATAATTATATGAGCATTGTTGTCTTTAAAGGTGCATTCAACAGTAGCAGTTGCATTCTGGGCTCCACTAACTTCTATTTCAAGACTTAACTCCTGAAACTTTATATCCGGTGTAACCTTACATTCACCTTTATTTAACAATGTTATCATAGGAGTAAGAACTTTAGTCTCTCCAGAAACATTTAACATTCCCTTTTTTGCTTTGGTTATATTTACCTTAAAATAACCTGCATCTTTTCCTCCCATAAAACAACTATACTCAGCTTTTTCACCTGCTTTTATTAAGTCCTGAGCATAAACGTTAAATGCAAAGAAAAGAATAACTAAAAATGTTACTAACCCTAATATTTTCATTTTACCTCCTGATTTTTATTAGATAAAGAAATTATTTAATGAGTTAATCTATTTCCACTTAGTTAGGATTTCTTCTCTTCCAAATATCTTTATACCGATATATATTAAAATCAAATCTGCAACAATAAATATTAATGTTCCCAGAAGCATCATCTTAAAACTTATAAATAACTTTCCACTGAGGCCGAGTGTATGGAATAAAAAGACAGGCAAAATTATTAAACTTCCAAGCTGCTGGGCAGCTCTTATATCCTTCAGCTTTGTTGATATAATAATACAAAAAGTAACACCTAAAAAACTGGCTAAAGTACCAAGCACAATTAATGTATATAACCATTTCAAATTCGGCATTATTAAAAACCCGAAGGAATTGTAAGTCGATATATCCACACCAGCACAAACAATGATAAAAGCAACTATAGATACACCCATTGCCGGAATTACAGCTGTAAGGCACTTCCCGATAAAAAGCTCAATAACAGTAATAGGTGTTGCAAGAAGAGACTCAAGGGTTTTCCTTTCCTTTTCACCGATTATACTGTAAGCTGCAATCATTACAGGTATTAACATCGGGATAATCAAAAACATAGGAGTATTCTGGTCAAGTATCAATATCTGAAGAATCTGCTTTGGGGTAAGGTTCTGGTATTGAGGATAAAGATTATATAACACCTTTTCACTTACATTCTTGAACATATCATTACTATTTATAGTGGTTATTATAACAATAGCAAAAACAATAGGAATAACCGCCAGAGAATACAAAATCATTTTGGTTTTTCTTATTTCCTGAAATTCCTTAAATAAAATCGCTTTAATTTTATCCATTATTTTTCCCCTTTACCAGATTGAAATATACTTCTTCAAGAGAATGTTTTAATTTTGTTACATAAACGATTTCTCCCCCTGAATTGACAATCATTCTAATAATCTCTGGATTTTTTTCTTTAGGTTTCTCTATTTCCACAATAAGCTGGTTACCTGAAATCTTAACATCATTAATGTAATTTAAAGATTTCAATTGAGAAATAATATCATCATTTATTTTTTTCAAATAAAAGACTACTTTCTGCCCGAAAAGTTTACTCTTAAGTTCTGCTGGGCTTCCTTCTTCAATAAGGGTTTTGTTAAAGATACCTATCCTGTCACAGATTTTTTCTGCTTCGTCAAGATTATGTGTACACAGGAATATTGTCCTTTTCTCTTCCTTTAAAGAAGAAATAAAATCTCTTACAATTTTTGAAGCTTCCGGGTCAAGGCTTGCTGTTGGTTCATCAAGAAATAAAACTTTTGGCTCATGAAGAAGAGCTTTAGCTATAGCAAGTTTTTGCTTCATTCCCTTCGAGAATTTTCCAACAAGTTCATTTTTTCTTTCAGATAAACCCAGCATATCAAGATATTTTTCAATCTGCTTTTTCTGAATACTATAAGGCACTTCATAAAGAGAAGCATAAAATTTCAGATTCATATAAGCACTCAAGTTCTCATACAAACCCGGATTCTCTGTTACAAGACCTGTATTTTTCCTTATCTCAGTATTATTTTTCCCGACTTCATTACCAGCAACAAAAGCCTTTCCTTCAGTAATTGAAATCAAGCAGGAAAGCATCCTGACTGTAGTTGTTTTTCCTGCTCCGTTGGGACCCAGAAAACCGTAAATTTCACCCTCCGAAACATTAAGATTAAGGTTTTCAACGGCAGTGAGTTCCCCAAAATCTCTTTTCAAATTTTCCGTAACTATCATAAAAAATCTTTCAAATTTTCTTTACTTTTTTAATTAAACAAATTCAATCAGCCTGAAACATAAATATATTGAAAAATTTGATATTTATTATTCCTTCTGTATAATAGAATTCATCCAGCTTGCAATGAATTTAATTACATCATCACTTACCTTTCCTGGAATCATATATTCCATACCTGTAGATTTCCCCTTAACCTTCATAAACAGATGATTCAAACCAGGGAAGCTTTTAAACGTAACATTTCTCTTGCCGGCATTTATAGCGCCCTTCTTCCATCCTTCAAAATCCTTCATAGTAACCTGATAATCACTTTCACCCTGTATAATTAAAACAGGTATGTCAAGCTTTACTAACTCCTGAACAGGATTTCTTGAATTTAAATCCTCTAAATATTTTCTTGTTAAACCTATCCACAGTTTCAACTCAGAGTAATCACTTCTTAAAACAGATTCATATTGATTAATTACTTCGTCAACTTTTTTTCTAACATCTTCTTCTGGCAAACCAGATAATAAAGACCTGTATTTTATCTGGTCTGCAACTAATTCTTTCAGGGACCTCGTATTACCTGCTGCAATAATAATACCTCTTAAACATTTTGCCTTTTTAGCTATATAAGGAGCAATGAATCCCCCAAGACTATGCCCCAGCAGGAATATATTCTTTTTATCAATATCCTTTCTTGTAGATAAATATTTTACTGCCTCAACTGCATCATCAATAGTTTCTTCTCTAACGGTAAGGGTTTTAATATCAAGCAGAGGCCCATAGGCGTGGGTTCTTTTCTCATATCTGAAAACAGCATATCCTTCCTGGTTTAATCCTTCTGCAATATCCCTGAAAGGCTTATTTGGGCCAATAGTTTCATCCTCATCAAGAGGACCAGAACCATGAACTAAAATAAGTGCAGGATACTTTTTTTTCTTCACTGCTGGAAAAGAAAGCTTCCCCTTAAGTTTCCACCTATCGATTCCAAATATTACTCTTTCAAAAGGGAATTTCTCCTTTTTACTTTCAGCAATACTTCCTCTGTTAAGTTCGGGTTCTTTTTTCATAAAAGGAATAATCGAGTCAGATAAAACCATCTCAAAAGACTGAGCCGGAATGGAAAACTTTATGATTTCACCATCTTCAGGATTGACCCAGCCAGAAAACTTTACATTATTCGATAATAGAATCCCATCAATTTTTAAAGATTCATATTTTTTATTTTCCAATTCAATACTTTTTATTTCTGATTTTTTAACTTTTATCTTAAAATTTCTCTTCAATACAGGAACCACAACAGTGATTTCAGCACTATCTTTATCTGAACAAACAAATTTTTTCAAAACCATATACCAGTGGTCGATAACATTATTATCAAGGATTTCAAAACCCGGATTTACAACCCATTCTTTTTCTGCTTTATTACCTCTGAAAATATCAGTTAACAGAGCTTTCCCATCCTTAAAAACAACACTAATGTTTCTCTTAGCATTCGGTGAAAAAATTGTTAAATCATACTTTTCAGGTATTATA
>QNDJ01000253.1 GCA_003644825.1 Candidatus Zhuqueibacterota bacterium
ATAATGCGGGACCGTCATCAGTAGAGAAATATGGAGGAATTCCACCTTTTAAGGAAACCAGAAATTTTATTAATAGAGTTAAGTATTATATCCTGGTATACAGAAATAGAAGGAAAATTTAAGAATATTTTGGAAAAAGTCGATATTTAAGTAAGGAGCATACTGTTTATGAAAGAAAAAATCGAGCAACTTCAAAAAGTTCTTGAAGAAGAAATTGTTAATTATAAAAAACTTTTAACTTTATTGTTAAAAGAAAGAAAGTTGTTAACAGAAGCTAATGTAGAGGTTCTTGAAAATAACTTAAAAGAACAGGAAAAAGTTTTTACTGTTATTGATAGACTTGAGTGTGAGAGGTTCAGTATTCTGGAAGAATTATCAAAGGAAATTCTGGGCGATTCATTTGAAAATACAACTATTGATGAGCTTTTTTCAAGGATTCCTGATTCGGATAGATTGAAAAATATAAGGAATAGATTAAAAGAGTTAGTTAGAGATATTATTAAAATTAATAATAATAATGATTTTTTGATAAGGAATGGTCTTTCATTTATAGAGAAAAATATTGAAGCATTTTTTGGAGTTGATGGCAGAGAAGATTTGTATCATCCAGGGAAATTTAAACTGAAGAAGAAAAACGCAAAAAACATAATTAACTGGAAAATATAAATGGCGATTGGTTTAAATACTGCCTTTAATGTTGGTAAGAAGGGATTAAGGGCTCAATTATTTGCACTTAATGTTACCGGTAATAATATTGCCAATGTTAATACTGAAGGTTATAGCAGAAGGAAGGTTAATCTTCAGACGTCTCCACCACTTATAACTACTGAAGGTATTTTTGGAACCGGTGTTGATATACAGGGCGTAAGGCGGATTAGAGATAATCTTGTAGATAGACAGATTAGAACGTCATTAAAAGAACTGGGAAGACAGGAAATTAAAGAAAGAGTATTAAAACAAATAGAAACAATTTATAATGAACCGGCAGAAAAGGGAATAAGAGGTCTATTATCCCAGTTTTTTGATAATTTTCAGGAACTTGCAAATGACCCTGAGAACGTTTCTACAAGGTATAATGTAAGGGAACAGGCAAGGGTTCTTGCTAATGCTTTCAATAGAATAGATGACCAGTTAACAATTTTAAGCAGGGATATCGAATTTGAACTTGAGAGAAAAGTGGCTGATGTTAATGATTATGCAAAGAGAATTGCTGATTTAAATGAAAAAATTCTTGCAGCTGAGAGTGTTGGTGGGTCTGCAAATGATTTCAGAGATGAGAGAGACAGGCTTCTGGATAAATTAGCTAAAGATATAGATATAGTTTTTTCTGAATCGAGTACCGGGATGGTAAACGTTGTGGCAGGTGGACGTTCTCTTGTTTTTGGTGGAGATTATACAGAATTTAAACTTATGACAATGGAAGTTGAGGGTGAGCTCCACTCCTATATTGTAGGGGCAAATGATAATGTAGAATTTTCTATAAGTAATGGCGAAATTAAGGGGTTACTTGATGCAAGAAATGATATTATACCTCGATACAGACAGTATATAGATAATCTTGCTTATTCTTTGATAACTGAAGTAAACAATATTCATATTATTGGAGCAGGCTTGAAGGGGGATTTGCCGGAGGTACCTTATAGTAATAATTTCTTTAAAGGAACTGATGCAGGCGATATCGCTCTTGATGATGCTATTGAGGAAAATGTGAATAATATCGCAGCAGCGTATAGAGAAACAACTACAGATGAACAGGGAAGAGTTGTAGTTACTGCAAATCCTGGCGATAATAGAATAGCCCTGGAGATTGCCGAGTTGAAAAGAAGATTGGTTCTCCAGAATGGTATTCAATCTATTCCTGATTACCTTAATTCTATAATAGGAAATCTGGGAGTTGAAACCCAGCAGGCTATGGGTACAGGTTTGAATCAGAAAAGATTAATTGAACAATTTCAGAATATAAGAGATTCCACTTCAGGAGTTTCACTGGATGAGGAATTTGTAGATCTGATAAGATATCAAAGAGGATATCAGGCTTCTGCAAGGTTTGTTAAAGCAATAGATGAGGTTTTTCAAACTTTAGTAAATTTGGTATAAAGTGAAAAATGAGAGTTACAGATTCATTTAGAATAAGAACAGTAATTAATAATCTTAATTCAAGCAGGGAAAGATTGAACAGGATCCAGGAAGACCTGGCAAATGGAAAGAGGATACATAGGCCTTCAGATGACCCTCTTTCAGCTGCAAATTCATTGAGAATTAAAACAACTCTGGAAGGAAATGCTCAATTTGAAAAAAATATAGATGACTCTATAGCGTATCTTACTGCCGCTGAAGCTGCCCTTGATAATTTGAGCGAGATTCTTATGCAAGTAAAGGAGATTGTAACAGAGGGTGCATCTGACAGTATTGTAGATAGAAAGCATCTTGCTACACAGCTTGAGCTTATTCTGAAAAATATGGTTGAAGTGGGAAATGCAAAATTTAATGGAAAATATATTTTTGGTGGCACTAAAACAATAACTCCTCCTTTTACATTAAATGAAAATGAATTAAGATTTGATACAGGAGAAGATATAGTTAATTATAGAGGTAATAATGATTATTTTAAACGGCAGATTAATGAAAATACGGTAATATCTTTAAATATTACGGGGTCTGAAGTCTTTCAAAAATCGGGTTCTTCCGGTGTTGACCTTTTCCAGTTATTAAAGGACCTTATTGACAAGTTTAAACAGGAAGACCTTACCGGAGAAAGAGTTAGTGGTAGTGAAATCTCACCTTATATAGATGTTGTTAACAGAGGAATTGATCAGGTTCTGGAGAGTTATTTGAAGATAGGAACAAGAAAACAACTTGTTATTTTTAATCGAGACAGATTTCAGACTCAGGATATTCAATTGAAGGCAAATTTGTCTAAACTTGAAGATACAGATTTTGGGGAGGCTTTTGTTCAATTTAAGGCAGAAGAGAATGCTTTAAATGCTGCTTTGAGTGCTGGTGCAAGGGTTATTTCTCCAAGCCTGCTGGATTTTCTTGGAATTTAAATAAAAAAAATTTTGTTTTTTGTTTTTTTTTATTATATTATTGTCAAATGGAGAGATTAATTAAAAATAGTCAGTTCGGTGATATTAAATTTGATGAAGATAAAATAGTTGAGTTTAGTGATGGGATACTGGGTTTTGAGGATTTAAAACAATTTGTAATCCTTGATATTCAGGAGTTTGAACCTTTCCAGTGGCTTATCTCAATTGAGGACCCTGAAATAGCCTTCCCGATTGTAAGCCCGATTGTTGTTATGGATAATTATTCACCGAATCTGAGTAAGAAAGAAATTGAGTATTTCTTAGGAGAATTTGAAGATAAAGATTTACTTCTTTATGTTATAGTTACAATAAAGGAAAATCTAAAAAAAGTCACTGCAAATTTAAAAGGACCTATTATAATTAACCAGAAGAGTAGAAAAGGTATACAGGTTATTGTAGAAGAGGATTATTCAACTGTTCATCCTTTATTTGGATAAATTAAGGGAATAGTATGTTAATTCTTACCAGAAAGGTTGGAGAAAGTATTAATATTGGAGACAATATAAAGTTACTGTGGTAAACCTTGAAGGTGGGCAGGTCAGATTGGGAATTGAAGCACCAAGGGATATAATAATTCATCGAGAAGAGATTTATAAAAAAATTGTTGAGGAAAACAGGCTGGCTGCTTCGACAAAATCTCTGGACCTTAAACAGATTGCAAAAAACTGGAAAGATATTAAAAAGAAAAAATAAATATTTTTTTTACCTTAAAACTTAGAGTAATTTTTCAGGTTTTATACTAAAATGTTGAGTATCGGAGAAGTCAGTAAATTGACAGGTATTTCACCTTATACATTGAGATACTGGGAAAAGGAATTCAATGGTATTTTAGAACCAAAGAGAACAAAGGGTGGTCAGAGAAGGTATTCTAAAAGTTGTTTAAGAATTATTGATGAGATTTATTTTCTTCTGAAGGAGGAAATGTACAGCATAAA
>QNDJ01000254.1 GCA_003644825.1 Candidatus Zhuqueibacterota bacterium
CTCGGAGAGATAAAAAAAAGAAAGATTTCAAAATCTTTATAAAATAAAAATTAAAAAGAATACAATTAAAGCAAGGCCAGCAAAAATCGATTCCACAACCATAGTAAATGAGATTATTTCTTCTCTTGAAATTGAATTCATATCTTCAAGGTCAATACTTAAAGCCATTAATCCCTCCTTTTTTAGTTTTTCAACTATATAATCTTACATTTTATGAAAAAACTTTAAAATTATTAAGGATAATTAATTTTAAATATTTAATTAAAAATAGTGCAAATTCTATTCCAGGAAGGTTAGGTAATCAAATGATGGCCAACTAAATTTAAAATTTAAACTCCTTTAATCTTATTATCAGGTTATAAGAGTTTAAAAAATAAACTCTGAGGTTACGTAAGAGGCATTCCATCCATATCTTCTGGAATATCCAGATTAAAAGATGAAAGAATTGTTGGTGCAAGGTCTATTATATGTGGTTTTTTATCCACATTGATTCTTCTATTAATAAAGAAAAACGCATCATCACCGGTGTGCATACCTGTGAAAATCCTTTTACCGGTGATATTTTCTTCGTTTAAAGTCCCCTTCAGGTCATATCCATAATTCGATTGAATAATTAAATCAGGGGCACTGTTTATATATTCTCCCTGATAAATATCTTCAACTTTAAATATACTTTTTATCGGCTTAATATTATTTGACAGCTCAAAAGACATAATACTGTTAATAATTTTCTCTCTTACAATTTCATAATGGTCTCCTTCCTCGACACAACCTTCAGGAAACCTTTTTTTTATGTTTATATAAACTCTTCCAGGGTCAAGAATAAAAGCAATGGTCTCATTACTTATATTTTCCAGTTCTTTTTTTTCAGTTTTAAAACGAAGAAATCCAAGTTCAACCAGCAGGTTATTCAGGTAAATCTCTTCTTTAATTCCCGTAAAACCGTGGTCAGACAGCATAATAAATGTGGTATCATCGGGTAAAAAACTGTAAAATTTTCCTATAATGTGGTCAACTTTTGAGTAGTATTCGTAAAACCTTTTGTGAAATCTATGGTACTTGTCTTCATAAGCATTCCACAAATAATGATGCAATCTGTCTGTTCCCGTTATAATACCAATGAAAAGTTCCCACTGTTCTTTATTCCAGAAATGCTCAAATGCTTTTTCTCGAATCTCAAGAGTCTTAAAAACATTATCAAGAAATTTATCCAGAGATTCAAATGCAAGTTGAACATCCACATCTAATCTGTAATCCATATCATCGAGCAAAGGTATTAAGCTGGCTGGATATACGGCTTTATTTATATCAACAGCAACAAAACCTGATATCATAACACCATTAAGGGGCTTAGCAGGATAAGTAGCTGGCATATTCAGGACAATAGATCGTTTTTTATATTTGCTTAAAATATCCCATATAGTTTCCGATTTCAGTTCAGTAAAATTGGGAAATCGAATCGAATAGGAGTACGGTTTGAAGTCTGTAAAACCAAAAATTCCATGCTTTGCAGGGTTCTTACCCGTCATAAAACAGGACCAGGATACAGAGGAAATTTCAGGTACCGGGGCATCCATTTGTAAAAAAGTGCCATCCCCCAATATTTTTTTTGTTTCTGGCATTATTCCTGCACTGGTTAATTTCTCAAGCATAGTGTATGGAGTTCCATCGAGACCGAAAACTACAACTTTCTTACTCATAATTATCCATGTATTTTTTTAAATGTGAACAATAAATTTAAACATACAATTTGTCTGTTTTGTTCCTTACTTTTAAAATAATAATATTTATTCCATAAGTTCAATTAGCAAAATTGGCTGAACTTATTGTTTCTACTAAATCAATATACAAGAATTAAAAACGAACTGGGACACGGTTATCATAAATTTATTTTCCATATAATGTTCTTATCGTAGCTTAATATTTTCTTCAAGTCTCAAGCTGGAAGCTTAAGTTACTGGGGGCTTAAAAAATTATAATAACTTACCATAATCTGCACCAGACCATTTAATAGAAACTCTAATTTTAAAAGTTTTTTCAGCCTCTATACACTTTTCGACTGCATAATTGCACCTTTTCTGTATGCTCAGTGGTTAAATCAAATAGATTGTTTCGACCCGTATGGGTCTTATAATAAGCTTCGCGGAAACGATACATTTGTAGAAAATGAAAGAAGATACAAACATACAGTAATACATTGTTCCAGAGCATAAAATACTAAATTCAGAAATATCAATCTCCTATCTTATAAAAAATATTTTTGATTTGTATTTCGAAATATATATATTAATTAGTATAAATATTAAATTTTTAATATGTTAATGTTGTTTTTAACCTTATATTTAATACTGGTTATACCCCTGCCATTTACTGGAAAATTGGTATTAGCTTTTCAGACTGAATTTGAATTATATGAGGAATTCACAAAAAGGAGAAAGAAATTAATATCTGTAATGGCAGATGAGCGGAAAGCTCTTAATGTATATATTGCAACAGCGAAATTTGCAACAGATAAAGATAAAAAAAGAGGCCTGGAATATATCGATTCTCTGATTACCTCTCCAAAAGGTGATATGTTTTTTACCTACCCTTTAATAGGGTTTTATCTCCACTCCAGGGGTTTTCTACCTGAGAGAATGAAACAGAAAATCAAAAATACTTTTATCAATTACACAGCATATAGAGGTGATACAGAAAATCACTGGGTAATGTATTATACAGCTCTTTACCTTGCCTCACAAACCTGGCCAGATATTGATGGAGATAGCTGGTATACGGGAAAAAGTTCAAACAAAAACCTTAAAGAAGCAGAAGAATGGTTAAACCACTGGATAAAATTAACCACAACTATTGGGCAGGGAGAATTTGATTCACCTCATTATGGTTCCTGCTTTCTTGGGCCGATGTTTCTTCTCTATGATTTTGCAAAGGACCACAATATGCGGAAAAAAGCAGGTATGATGATAGACCTTCTTCTGGCAGATTATGCCGTAGAATATCTAAAAGGCATATTTACTGGAGGGCACAGCAGAATAATCAGGAGTCAGGTTTATAATCATTTCAACAATCCAATGCACTCACTTGGATACCTCTACTTTGGTGATACTGAGTTCCCTTCAAGAAGAGATATGGTTATTTTTTCCTGTTTAAGTTCTTACAGGCTCCCTTATATTATTTACAGGATTGCAACTGATAGAAAAAATCCATTCATTAATAGAGAAACAAAAAGGGTTAGAAATATCATCAGAATAGGTAAAGAAAGAAACCCACCGGTATACAAATATGATTATATAACAAAAAATTACTGTCTCGGTTCACTACAGGGTGGAATTCTCCAGCCAATTCAACAACACACCTGGGATTTAAGCTATGTATCCGAACATCCTAACGGCACAATTTTTTCTCTTCATCCATATTATTCATCTGTGGAACTTGCAATGTTCTTTCCAGAAGAAATAAAGATAATGGTTGATGAAGTTTCCAAATCAAAAACAATTTATACTGATGAAAATAAATGGGTTTCGAGTTCACCTTTTGAGCAAACATTTCAACACAAAAATACCATTATTGTTCTCTATAATATTAAGGACGGAGAATGGCCCCGGCATATAGATTCATTTTTCCCTAAATCTCTTGATCAGATTGAAAGAGAACAGAATGGCTGGATTTTCTGCAGAGATGGAAAAATTTTTGTAGCTTATTATCCAATTAAACCATACAGATGGATTGAAGAAAAAATTAACTATAGATTAAGTAGCTACTTCCAGAAAAATGGTTTAATAATGGAAGTTGCCAATTCCGATGAGTATCCTTCATTTGTTGACTTCAAAAATAAAATTAAATCCAATAAATTAGATGTAAAAAACTTTGATAAAGAACTTAAGGTTATATATACAACTTCTAATGGGGATGTAATGGAATTTAAGTATGACGGTTTAAGAAAAATAAATGGTAGTGCAGTAAAATTTGAAAATTACCAGTTATTTAACAGTCCTTTCATTTTTT
This sequence comes from Candidatus Zhuqueibacterota bacterium, assembly GCA_003644825.1. Classification (GTDB taxonomy): domain Bacteria; phylum SM23-31; class SM23-31; order B21-G16; family B21-G16; genus B21-G16. The sequence continues at coordinate 4,006 of QNDJ01000254.1, forward strand.
CAAAATATAAAAG
>QNDJ01000255.1 GCA_003644825.1 Candidatus Zhuqueibacterota bacterium
ATCGGTATATCGAATATTAAAGATGCGGTTCTCTTATGAATATCTTCTCCGGCTCTGAAGCTATCCATTAAGGTTTTATCTTGAGAAAGATGAGCCATTAATCTCAATTCAATCTGTGAGTAGTCGGCTGATAGTATACTACAGTTAGAGCTTGATGGAATAAAAGCTTTTCTTATTTCTCTACCGACTTCCGTTCTAACTGGAATATTCTGCAGGTTCGGGTCACTTGAGGAAAGCCTTCCAGTAGCTGTTACCGTCTGGTTGAAAGAAGTGTGGATTTTCCCTGTTTGTGGATTTATTAACTTCGGTAAAGCATCAACATAAGTAGATTTAAGTTTCATAAGAGTTCTGTATGTTAAGATTGCTCTTGGTAAAGGAAGATGTTTGAGTTTCTCAAGTGTAACAACATCAGTAGAGTATCCCGATTTTGTTTTTTTTGCCCTCTTTAAACCTATCTCTTTGTGTATTTCGAGTTTTTCAAATAGAATCTTACCTAATTGCTGGGGTGAATTAATATTAAATTCTTCTCCAGCCATTAGAAAAATCTCTTTTTCCAGCTTTTTCAGTCCATCATTTAATTGAGAAGACATCTTCTTTAGAAACGGAACATCAATGCTCACACCATTCATTTCCATTTCAATCAGGACCTCTATCAATGGCATCTCAACCTTTTCATAGAGTTTGAGTAATCCTTGCCGTTTCAGCAAAGGATACAGAACATTCTTTAATCTGAGTGTTATATCAGCATCTTCGCAGGCATATCTTGCAATTTCTTTTAATGGGACTTCACTCATACTTATTTGTTTTTTTCTTTCACCTATTAAGCTCTTAATAGAAATCTTCCTGTAATTTAGGTACTCCATACTTATAGCATCAAGGTTATGCTGTCGTTTACCGGGGTTAAGGAGGTATGAAGCTACCATCGTATCAAAATTAAGTCCCTTTACATCTATTCCATTTTTTCTGAGAATAATAATATCAAACTTGGCATTTTGACCAATCTTTTTAATACTTTTATTTTCAAATACATGCTTTAAATACGAAAGAACCAATCCTGTTTCTAAACAACATTCTTTTTCTTTGGACATAACAGGAATATAAAAAGCTTCTTTCTCATTATAACAGAATGAAAATCCAACAATATCCGCAAGCATTGGTTGAGAACTTGTAGTTTCAAGGTCAAAAGAAAATGTATTTTTAGAAAGAGCTTTTACGAGTTTTTTCAGTTCCTTTTCATTGTTAATTATGGTATATTTTACTTCACTTTCTATGTTTTCTTCTGGAATTTCATCCATAAGGGAGGTAAATTCAAAATCCTTGAAGAGTTGAACAAGTTTTGTTCTATTATATTCTCCTTTTTTTAGTTTTTCTGGCTCAAAACTCACAGGAACATTTGTGTCTATTGTAACAAGCTCCTTTGAAAGGACCGCCAGAGATTCATTTTTATCGATTTTTTCTTTCAATGATTTGTGTTTTATATTATTTTTGTTGTTTAAAATATTATCCAGGGTACCAAACTCTTTTAATAATTTAATAGCGGTTTTTTCACCTATTCCAGGTATTCCGGGAACATTATCGGACTTATCTCCCATCAGTGCTAAAAGGTCAATAATTCTTTCGGGAGGAATACCAATTTTATTTATCACTCCTTTTTTATCAAGGATTTCCAGTTCTTTCCCCCCCTTCTTTACGTTGTATATAAAAACTCCCGGCTTTAATAACTGCATAAAATCTTTATCTCCGGTTACAAGATAAACATCAAGATTTTCTTTTAGTGCCTTGAAGGCAAGAGTGCCCATAACATCATCAGCTTCGAATCCATCTACCTCTATTACAGGAATATTAAAAGCATCTATTATCTCCTTTATTTTTGGGAGTTGGTCTTTCATTTCGTCAGGCATTTTTTCCCTTGTTGCTTTATATTCAGGGTATTTTTTATGCCTGAAAGTAGGTTTTCCGGTATCAAAAACTATACCTATATAATCGGGTGATTCATCTCTTATTATTTTCAGGATAGAATTTGTAAAACCAAAAATTGCGCTTGTATTTTCTCCCTTTGAATTTATCAGGGGATTACCGATGAATGCAAAATAGGAACGGTAAGCAAGTGCTGTTCCATCAACTAAAAATAATCTCTTCCTGGACATTCAAACATTAACCTTTAAGAGTTTTTTGGGTTATAAATAATTTAAATTAATAATTTTCTAAAAATCTATTCCTTTTACTGCTTCAATTCCCTTCTCATAAGGGTGTTTAATATCAACAATTTCACTTACTATATCAGCTTTTTTTACAATTTCAACGGGTGCTTTTCTACCAGTAAGAATTATGTGAAGATTTTCAGGTTTTTCTTCAATCAGTTTCAATACATCCTCAAGATTTATCAATCCAAGGTCTATAGCAACATTGATTTCATCCAGAACAACAAGGTCATAATTCCCTGAGAAAATAGCATCTTTTGCTTCCCTGAAGCCTTCTTCCGCTATTTTTTTATGTTTTTCCTTAGGTATTTCGTCGCCAAATATACCTACAAATCCGAGCCCCTTTCTTTTAATTTCTATTCCCGATATACTTTTAAAAATCTTTTCTTCTCCATAAATCCAGTTTCCTTTAATGAACTGCATAATAAAAACTTTGAAATTATGGCCTGCCGCTCTAACAGCACTTCCAATAGCAGCGCTTGTTTTTCCTTTACCATTACCGGTATATACTATTATGAAACCTTTCTTATTATTCAATTTTTTATTTCCTTTTATTTAAGGGGTTATTCACCTTTATTTATACTATGTGTTTGTAATTTCTGTTTGATTAGATGGGGTTTTAATATAATTGTAATTTTTGTTCCTTTCTCAGGTTCACTTTCAACAGTTATTTTTCCACTATGTTCATCAATAATTCTTTTTATTACCGCCATTCCAAGGCCAGTTCCATCCTTTTTTGTTGTGAAGTAAGGGTCAAAAATCTTCTCAATAACATTTTTATCCATTCCAATTCCATAATCAACTACATAAATAGCAACATTTTCTTCTCCTTCACCTTTGGTTAATCTTTCACTTTTTATATAGATTATGTCATTGTTTTTTTTCAAGGCATCTATACTATTGGTAATCAGGTTGATAATAACTCTTTTCATAAGGTCAAAATCGAAGTAGAATTCCGGTAAGTTATTATCAAGTTCAAGCTGAAACCTGGCATTTTTCTTATTTGTTTTATATAGAGCAACAGCACTTTTTATAACTTCATTTATATTTGCTTTTTCAAATTTTGGTTCTGGCAATCGTGCAAATTCTGAAAATTCCGATGCTATTTTTTTTAAAGATTCAACTTCCTCAGAGATTGTCTGAAAACATTCATTGATTGTGGATTCGTCCTCCTTTTCATAATGTATCTTTTTTTTGAGTCTGTGAATAGAAAGTCTAATAGGGGTTAAAGGATTTTTTATCTCATGGGAAATCTGCCGTGCTACTTCCCTCCAGGCTGCAATTCTCTCACTTTGTAGTAACTTTTTCTGAGTTTCTTTTAAATCTTTTACCATCTTGTTGAAGGAACTTATCAATATGTTTACTTCGTCTTTAGCATTAACATCAAGATAAACATCAAGGTCTCCATCGGCAACTCTGGAAAAACTACTGGACAATTCCCCAATTGGCTCTGTTATACTTTTCGATAGTTTACCAGCAACATAAACAGAAAGAACAGCAAGAATAAGAATAAATATCACTCCAATACCCCAGATAAGTTTTCCCTTTATAATACTCTCTTTAAACAGATATATTAACCCATAAGACGATAATTGCTTTTCGACCTCGTCAATTGTACTGTACACATCAGCATCTACAGGGACAATAACAACAACAACTTTCAAACTATCTACGGGTTGATAATAACAGAAGAAATTTTTATTATCTTCATTTATCATAGAATTTTTCAATTCACCAATAATAATATTATTAAATTCTTCTTTATCTATTCCCAGATTTTCCAGCGGCTTACAATTTTCATCAATGTATAGAAC
>QNDJ01000256.1 GCA_003644825.1 Candidatus Zhuqueibacterota bacterium
CTTATGTTCAGCGCCGTGATATTCAAAAATCCTTTTTATCTCTTTCCATAACGATATTAAAAATATATATAAACCAAAAATTGAAAGTCTGAAAAAACCATCCACCAGATTAAAGTAGATACCGGATTTTACACCTAAAAAGTCTGTTAGTATAAGAGGAACATAAAAAAATATAACCAGACCAGCTCCAAGTGCAAAAATAACTGTAACAGTAAGGCTAAATTTTGATAGGCTACCCTTTTTATTTTTGTTTTTTTTGTTATTTTTTTTATCTTCCTCACTGATGGCTGTTTCGGCTGACCAGGATAAAGCTTTTATACCAATAACCAAAGACTCTATCAACACAACTGCTCCTCTGATCAAAGGAAGATTCAGAAATCTATTACGTTTTGTATATGAAATATACGGGTCCTCTTTTAAAGCAATTTTTCCATTCGGGATTCTTACAGCAACAGATACTCTTTCAGGAGAACGCATCATCACTCCCTCAATAACAGCCTGCCCACCAACATTTAAATTATTCTTTTTCATAAAATAAAAAAAGGAATATACCATTTTAAATTGACATATTCCTGCCTAACCCTGTTTAAAATTACTATTTTTTTTCAGTTAAGCCATATTTTCTCATATATTTTTCTACCCGTCCTGCAGTATCAACAAGTTTCTGTTTTCCAGTAAAAAAAGGATGGCACATTGAACATATCTCCACCTTAAGGTCACCAACAGTATTTCTTGTCTTGAATGAGTTACCACAGGCACAGGTTATAGTACCCATTACATATTTAGGATGAATACCCTTTTTCAATTAAAATCCTCCTCATTTTCCTTCTATACTTAATATAATAAAATGTTAAACAAAATACAAATAATTTTAAACTTGCTTAACCGATTTACCTTATTCATTCATCGAATCAAGGAACTTTTTGTTTGATTTAGTATCCTTCATTTTTTCAATCAAAAATTCCATTGCTTCAATGATACTCATTTCGCTTAATATTTTTCTTAAAATCCATACTCTATGCAACTCTTTCTCAGAAAGGAGTAATTCTTCTCTTCTAGTTCCTGATTTATTCACATCTATCGAAGGAAAAATTCTTTTATCGGTAAGTCTTCTATCCAGGACAAGTTCCATATTCCCTGTTCCTTTAAACTCCTCAAAAATTACTTCATCCATTCTGGAACCGGTATCAATAAGAGCAGTAGCAATAATAGTCAGACTACCACCTTCTTCAATATTTCTTGCAGAGCCGAAGAATCGCTTTGGTCTATGGAGAGCATTTGAATCTACACCACCAGAAAGAATCTTCCCTGAATGTGGAACAACAGCATTATTTGCTCTTGCGAGCCTGGTAATACTATCAAGGAGTATTACCACATCTTTCTTACATTCAACCATTCTTTTAGCTTTTTCAAGAACCATATCAGCAACCTGAACATGCCTGTCAGGTGGTTCATCGAAAGTTGAGCTAATAACTTCGGCTTTCACGTGTCTTTCCATATCAGTTACTTCTTCAGGTCTTTCATCAATTAGAAGAACTATAAGCTCAATTTCAGGGTGATTTTTGGTAATACTATTGGCTATTTTCTGCAGGAGAATTGTCTTACCGGTTTTGGGTTGAGCAACAATTAAACCTCTCTGACCTTTTCCAATTGGTGTTAGAAGGTCCATTATCCTCATAGAGAGATTATCCGGCTCATTCTCAAGAACTATTCTCTCATTTGGAAACAAAGGAGTAAGATTATCAAAGAAAACTTTTTCTTTTGCCCCATCAGGGTCTTCAAAATTGACAGCTTCAACCCTTAATAAAGCAAAAAATCGCTCATTTTCTTTTGGAGGTCTTATCTGTCCTGAAATGGTATCGCCGGTCCTGAGACCAAACCTCTTAATCTGAGAAGGTGAAACATAAATATCATCTGGACTCGGCAGATAATTATAATCCGGAGACCTCAGAAACCCGTATCCATCCGGTAGAATTTCCAGCACTCCCTGTGAAAAAATAAGACCATCCTTTTTAGTTTGAGCCTCAAGAATTTTGAAAATGAGCTCCTGCTTTTTTACACCACTGGTTGAAGGAACACCAAGTTCCTTTGCAATTCCGTTCAACTCCGAAATCTTCAATTTTTTTAACTCAGCTATATCCATAAAAACTCCTTCTTAAAAATAAAATTTATAATTTTAGTCTTATCCAGGCTTTATGCCTGAATAAAAATAAACAATTAAAATTATAACTTGATACAATTTCTGGAGGGTTAATTAATTATCGAAATATTGGTTTCCTTATCAAAGAAATGTGACTTATCCATATTGAAGTATAACGACAAAACCTGTCCTTCCTGATATTTTCTATTTGCATTTACTCTTGCTACAAAATTATTAAAATTAGTTTTCAGATAAAGATATATTTCATTTCCCATTGGTTCAACAACTTCAAGTTCTGCTTTATTATTGTTATCGTCTTTTTCTGTTACATCTTCAATATCTTCAGGTCTGATTCCCATAATTACTTTTCTACCTTTATATTTAAGAAGCCTTGTTTTAAACCTATCAGGAATTCTAAATTTAAGATCTCCTTCTATAAAAAATAGGTCTTCATTTTTTTCAATAACTCCATTAAAAAAATTCATAGACGGGCTCCCTATAAAACCTGCTACAAACAAATTAGCCGGTTTATTATACAGGTTCAATGGAGTATCAATCTGATAAATTTTACCATCCTTCATAACAACTATTTTATCTCCCATTGTCATAGCTTCTACCTGGTCATGAGTAACATATATTATGGTAGCCCCAAGTTTCAGATGAAGTTTGCTGATTTCTGTTCTCATCTGAACCCTCAACTTTGCATCAAGGTTTGAAAGAGGTTCATCAAACAGAAACACTTTTGGTTTTCTAACTATCGCCCTTCCTACTGCAACTCTTTGTTTCTGGCCTCCAGACAGAGCTCTGGGTTTTCTATCCATCAGGTCTTCTATTCCCAGTATAGATGCTGCCTCTTTAACTCTCTTTTTTATTTCATCTTTTGGGTATTTTCTGAGCTTTAGCCCAAAAGCCATATTCTGATATACAGTCATATGAGGATAAAGAGCATAATTCTGAAACACCATTGCTATATCTCTGTCTTTAGGAGGCACATTGTTTACCAGTCTATTATCAATAAATATTTCTCCTCTGGTGACCTCTTCGAGCCCTGCAATCATCCTCAATGTAGTAGATTTCCCACATCCTGAAGGACCCACAAGGACAACAAATTCCCTATCCTTCACATCGAGGTTCAGATTCTTAACTGCCTCCAGGTTTTTATCAAAAATTTTTGTTACATTTCGAAGCCTTACACCAGCCATCAAGCCTCCGAAACACACCCTTTTTCTTTAAACAAAATTGAATGGTCTTCTTTTGTGGCTTTAAGGGAGGATGCTCTTTATTTCCTTATTCTATATTGCACACATCCTGTTTTTAAAATAACTTATATTTTCCTCATTGTCAAGAAATTTTATAATTTCTTTTAAATTCTCCAACAATATAATGAGAACCAGATATTAGTATCACATCCTCCCTTTCCGAAATCGATTTTAAATAATCATATCCAGCTACAACACTATCAAAACATTCAGAAGGAACACCCTCTTCCATAAACAAATCTCTTAAAATATATGGTTCCAGTCCCTTTTTAATGGCCGGTTTTACACAAGCAGCAAATGAACAATTCCCGGATGATATTTTTACAATCTTCCTATAATCCTTATCTGATAAAACACCAATAAGTAAATTTATTTTTTTCTCAGGATAGAACCTTTTTAATTCTCTAAATAAAACATCAAAAGCAAATGGATTATGAGCAACATCAAGAATTACAGATGGATTTTCTTCAACAATTTCAAGTCTTCCTTCCCATTTTACTTTTTTTAACCCATCAACAATATCTTTTTTCTTTATTTTGAATCCGAGTTCATTCAAATACTCTATACAAAATAATGATAATTGTGAATTTGCAACCTGATGAAACCCTGAAAGC
>QNDJ01000257.1 GCA_003644825.1 Candidatus Zhuqueibacterota bacterium
CAATGAATATTATTGGAATTCAGTATTTTTGCAGTTCCCTGACTTGCTAAAATTGATATTCCCAAATCGACAAGGTTTTTTGCAAACTGAACAATACCTTCTTTATTGTAAACAGAAACTAAAGCTCTTTTTATTTCTGGCATTTTTAATTTTCCCTATACTATAAACATTATATATTTTATAAAAGACTCAAGAATAATATTTACATTGTCTATTATTTTTGTAGAGTATAGATGGATACTCATTTTTAATATACCACCCAACATAAGCCATACCGGCCTGATTCAATGGAGATATTTCCAATTGGAAGGGATATCGTATATCTTTATAATATAAAAAAAAAATAATTAATATCAAAGCAAAATAAACTGTTTTAAAAATAAAACCCTGCAAATTAATATTTTGCAGGGTTTACTTATATTTCATACGATTTCAATTAGAACACTCTATTTATTCTTCTCAAGTTCTTTTGATTTTTTTAGCGCTTCATTTGCCTCTTTTACCATTCCTAATCTTGTATAAACAATAACAAGTCCATCCCATCCTTTTTTGTTTTTAGGATTCAATTTTACAACCCTTTCAAACAGAGGGAGTGCTTCTTTAAAATTTTCAAGCTCAATATAAGTATAACCAGCATTGCATAATGCATCTTGGTCATCTGGAGCAATTTCAATTACCTTATTAAATAATTTAATTGCTTCTTCCTTCTCTCCTTTTTCATACAATAGTGCTGCCTTATTAAAGTAAAGGTCAGGATTGTTAGGAAATGAAGCTATTGCCTTATCATACGCTTCGATTGCTTTATCAGTTTTTCCTATCTTTTCGTATGCCAGGGCAAGCCTTTGAATTACTTTAACATCACCAGGGTCAATTTCCAGTACTTTCTCGAAAAGATCAACAGCTTTTTTATAATATTCGGTTTTATTTTCTGTTACTCCTTCATTGTAATAATACAATCCAAGATTAGTAAGAGCCCTCTTATTTTTAGGGTCTATTTCAATAGCTTTTTGCAAAACTTTTACAGCTTCATCGTTTTTGCCGAGCTGTAAATAAGCTGTCCCCAATCCAACAAGTGAATTAATATCATCCTTTATTATAATTAAAGCAATCTTGAGTTCTTCAACAGCCTGATTTAAAAGTCTATCTCTATTTTCTCCCTGTCTATTCAAAGAAGCGTTGAAACTATTTATTCCCCTGTTAAAATGCTGCCTGTAGAAATACTGCCTTGCATCATCAATATCCTTATTAAATTTTGGAGTTATCTTTTTTGTTATTTCGAAGTGTTGATTCATCTTTGCAAATTCGCCATCCTGAGCATAGCATCTTCCAAGCCAGAAATGAGCTTTCGCATCCTGAGGATTTACATCAACTGCTTCAAGGAGAAGGTTCTTTGCCTTATCCCATTGGCTCTGTTGAATATAAATCATAGCCCCCTTTAATTGTGGGCTTTCACACCTTACAATTAACAATCCTGAAACTAACATCACGACTGTCAAAAGAATTATGTTAGCTTTCTTCATTTTCTTCCTCCCTTTAGATTAAGTAAATATATATAGTAAAAAAATGTTTACTCAATTTAAACACTATCTAAAAATATATCAAGGTTTTTTTAAATTTTCCCAGTTCCCATAAGGTGGATAAAAAATACCCACCTCTGTTATAAATCCAGTTATCAGGTTATTAGGAGTAATATCAAAAGCAGGATTAAATACTTTAGCTTTACGGGGAGCTATATATCTTCCATAACTACACTTAACTTCTTCAGGTTTTCGTTCTTCTATTTTGATATCATCACCATTCTTTATATCAAAATCAAACGTAGAATATGGCGCAGCAACAAAAAAGGGTATTTTATGCTTTTCACATAGAACGGCAAGGTTATATGTTCCAATCTTATTTGCAGTATCTCCATTGGTTGCAATTCTGTCTGCACCAACCAAAACATAATCAACCAAACCCTTCTTCATCACAAAGGCTGCCATATTATCACATATTAAGGTTACATCTATTCCTCTGTTCATTAATTCCCATACTGTCAGTCTTGCACCCTGAAGCAAAGGTCTTGTTTCATCTGCAAATACTTTTATTTTTTTACCCTGTTCAACAGCAGTATAAATAATTCCAAGAGCAGTTCCTATACCTGCAGTCACAAGAAAACCTGTGTTGCAATGTGTAAGAACAGTTGACGAATCCTTTAATATTTTTGCTCCATTTTCTCCAATTTTTTTGCTTATATTTTCATCTTCTTTGTAAATATCTAACGCTTCTTTTAAGACAATTTCCTTTATATTTTCAATAGATAATTCGCGATTCTCATAAACAGACTTTTTTATTCTATCAAGAGCCCAGAATAAATTTTTTGCTGTTGGCCTTGTATTCCTGAAGGTATTAATAATTTTCTCTATAAAAAATTTTAAAAATTCCTTTTTATCACTTCCGCTGTACTGTCTTATAGCCAGAACTACCCCAAAAGCACCGGCAATCCCAATAGCAGGGGCTCCTCTAATTCTTAAATTTTTTATTGCTTCTTCAATAACCAGATAATTATCTGTCTCCACAAATTCTAATTTCTCCGGGAGTTTTGTCTGGTCTATAAATTTAACTTTATTATTATGCCACTCTATTGCCTTTAACTTCATTGTTAAACCTCTATTACAGTATTAAAATTTCACTTTTATTCTATCGATAATTTCATAAAGCTCCATTTTCTCATCTTTAGACAGCTCAAGCAAAGGTTCTCTACATCTGCCACCTGAATAACCCACATAATCCATCCCTGCTTTTATTCCACTTACACTGAACCTCTTTTGAATTATTTCACATAATGGAACTATGAGATTTTGTAATCTTTCAGCTTCATCAAAATTTTTCTTTCTGAACTCTTTAAAAATACTAATAAAAATTTCAGGAAAAATATTTGCAACTGCAAATATTCCTCCATCTGCTCCCAACTTTAAACTATTATAAAAGTTCTGAGCCGACCCGGAAAATACATAAAAATTTTCTTTCCTCTGGTCTATAATTTCTTCCAATTGTTTCAGGTTTCCTGAACTATCCTTTATACCAATTATATTCTCCAGGGCTGACAAATCTATAATTATATCTGATGAAATATTAACCCCGGTAAAAGCTGGTATGTTGTAAATCATTACAGGCAATTTTATTTTTTCTGCAGCGTTTATATAAAAACTTTCGATTGCTTCTTTATTTAATCGATTTTTATAATAAAAATTACCTATAATAAGAACCTTATCTGCACCAAGATCCTGAGCAATATTTGCAAGTTCAATAGTTTCTTTTAAAGAAGGCATTCCAACCTGAACAATAAGTTCTTTATTATGAATATTTTTCCTGAATGTTGATATTAGTTTCTTTTTTTCCTGAATATTTAGATGGGGAAATTCTCCGGTTGAACCCATAACGAGAAAACCAGATATATCCATTTCATTCCACCTATCAATGTTATATATCAATTTTTTATAAGAAATCTCACCATCTTCAAAAGGTGTAACCGATGGTATGAATAATCCTTCCATAATCATTCACCCAAAATTTGTATTATGACTTTCCTATTTCTCGGACGATTGTCAAAATCAATTACTACAACCTGTTGCCAGGTTCCGAGGGTTAATTTCCTGTTAAAGAAAGGCACAGTAAGAGAAGGACCCAACAATGCTGCCCTGATATGAGAATATCCATTTCCATCTCCCCAGGTAAGGTTATGGAAATAATCCTTACCACGGGGAACTATAACATCAAATAAATCCTTTACATCTTTAATTAATCCATTTTCATACTCTATGGTTGTTACAGCTGCCGTAGAACCAGGAATAAAAACTGTAAGTATCCCGGATTCGACATTTTCTCTGGACAGAATTTCATCTAAATACCCCGTGATATCAATAATATCACATTCTCCTTTTGTTTTGAATGACAATATTTCTTTTCTCACTTCCACTACAACAGTTCTCCTGATTTAATTATAAAGTACATATTATTTTAAAATAG
>QNDJ01000258.1 GCA_003644825.1 Candidatus Zhuqueibacterota bacterium
AGCCGAAACATAATTTTCCATTATACTTTTCCTGAAAGGGCAACGCCATATTTCCGATGCTGTTCCAGTGGCACCATTAAATATTCTTTTATTTATAACTATACCACTTCCGAAACCTGTTCCAAGAGTTACACCGAATACAATTTGAGAATTTTTGCCCGCACCAAAAAGAGATTCTCCCAGAACAAAACAGTTTGCATCGTTATTTATCAGAACCTTTACTTTGAGTATATCTTCGATTTTATCTCTCACAGGGTAATTATTCAAGGTAGGCAGGTTTGGAGTGTTAAGAATTACACCATTTTCAATATCAAGAGGACCGGGAGAACCAATTCCTATGCAGGAAATGGAATCAATTGTTAAATTAGCATTTTTTAGGGTTAATTCAACAGATTCAATCATCCTGTTAATAATATACTCCGGTGGTTCATCAGCAAGAGTTGAAACTTTTACAGGGTTACTCAACAATTTGCCTTTTTTGTTGGTTACACCACTTATGATTTTTGTTCCACCGAGGTCTATTCCAAGGTAATACTTTTGTTTCATTACTGTTTACTTTGCTTTGAAAAATAACGATACAAAGCCAGTGTTAAAATTATTGAAATAATCAGAATTACTGCAGGGATAATTATCCCGAAGACTTTACCCCCGATTCGTTGAATCTCATACATAATAGAGAGCATTTTTATACTTTTCCTTCTTTAAGTGTTATTTTTGAGATTTCTCTTTTATTTTTCTTTTATAAGAAATATAAGCGAATATCATCCCGATGAAGGAAGCAAGATATGCGATACTCATTCCTATAACAACCATAAGCCCCTTGCTCATTTCATATCCTCCCATTTTACAATTTTTTCGAGATTTTCAAGATATTCTTTCTGTTTTTTTTCATATTCAGTAGATATTTTACTTAGTTTAGGATTTATAACAAAATATAACAGAAGGGTTAAAGCTATTCCTGCAAGAAGTATAACGAACCCATACCATAATAAAAGAAAACTGAATACAACACCTAACATAAGTGTTATATATGCGAGGGGAGAAATTATACATGCAATCAGGTCTTCTTTTGTCCATTCCTCAGCCTCTTTAGCGGTCCATTTTCTTTTAATTAAACTCATTTTTTTAACTCCTGAAATTTTGGGAAAATTTTTGTTATTTATTAGATTAATCCTCTTTTTTCTGCTTCTTTTCTAACGGGTTTCCACCATCCTATTGGTCTTGACATAACATAGTATTTTACAAGATGGTCCATATTTTCTGGTTTTGTCAAAAAAGTAACTGGAATAAATACCAGACACCCCAGGATAAGAAGAGACCAGAACTGCAAATAATCAGGCAAATCTGGTATGACCCCGAATTCCGGTAAAATCCATACTATAAGCCAGCTAAAACCCAGGCTGGCAATCCAGGAAGATAAATAACCCCACGAGTTAAACCTCCACCAGATAACCTGAAGTATATTGGGAAGCCATACTCCTGCTGCCATTATCCATAATGCAAATATTAACCATTCCGTAATATTTTCCATCATTAACCCGTATAGAAATGAACCCAGTAGAATAATAAGAGTTGATATTCTTCCCACCCAGACAAGCCTTTTTTCGGAAGCTTCTGGATTGATATAATGATGATATATATCTCTTGTAGCATAAAGGGCACCCAGATTCAACTGGGTAGAAATAGTTGATAGATGGATTGCAAGAATTGCTGCAAAGAAAAAACCAACCATTCCAACCGGTAATGATTCAAAACTCAGTCTGAACCATCCTAATTCATAATCCTTAACTGAAACAATGTTCGGAAAGGTAACAAAAAATGCAAGGATAGCAGCAGCCCAGATAGCGTTCCTTACCAGAACAAGAGCAGTACCAGCCCAGATACTATATGAGGCGTCTTTCACTGTTTTTGATGATTGGATTCTCTGAGACTCGGTGTACCAATCGATGCTCGTTCCCATACCCAATCCACCAAGTATAGCTATAAAAAGCATAGTAAAAAACCATAAAAATGGAAAATCTCCTTTCAAGAAACCGGTAAAATGGAATGGATTTAATCTCCAGGTTTCACCCATACTGTTGAGTTTATGTATTATCTCGGAAGGACCTCCTATTGCAACGATTCCCCATATAGAGGCTATTACTATGACAGCAAGAGCTATAAAACCCTGTTGAAAGTCTGCCATAACCACACCCCAGTATCCGGCGGCAAGAACGTATATTGAACATATAGAAGAAAATAGTATCAATCCAATCCAGTTAGGCCAGTTAAAAGCATAATGGCATACTTTTCCCATCGCAATACTGACCCATCCAAGTATGAACATATTCATAAAAACCTGCCATCCAGCAACCCAACCTCTCAGGAGTTCACTTCCCAGTCCACCAAACCTTAAACTCTGCCATTCTGCCTGAGTGTAAGCTAAGGACCTCCTGAATATCCTCGTCGAAACAAATGCACTGATGGCACACCAACCCGAAAAAAATGTATACCATAATCCACTCAATCCGTATTTATATATTACCCCTGTTACCCACATAGGTGTATCAGTTGCTGTATGGGTAGCATAAACAGAAGAGGCAGGAAGCCACCAGGGTAATCCTCTACCTGCAAGAAAAAAGTCTGATTCTGACCTCTTCCCCATCCTGTAAAAGAGAAATCCACAGCTCACCATTATTATAAGAAATAATATTATCCAGAACCAATCCAGAAAAGCAAATTGAACCATTTATTTCTCCTTCAGTTTAGTTGAAATAGGTATTTTTAAAGTAAAAACTTTTTTACGACATCCAGAGTTTTTCCAGCATCTCCTGTTAGTTGAGCATCAATAAGTTTTTCTTTTATTCTATATATTAGAAGTGCTTTTTTCATAATGTTTGCAAAAAATTCTCTTGAAAGAGCCATAGCTTTTACAGGCTCCATTCTATATGTAAACTGATCTTCTCCGAACCATCCCTGATATCCTGTATCAATAGCTGAAAAGCAAAAATCAGCAAACCTCCATACATCTCCAGTTCCTGCAACTCTATCTTCATCATTACTATGAAGTTTTGCAGTATTTATATGGAAATTTACAACGGGTATCCCGAACCTTTTCAGGGTATACAGATTATCGGCGGGCTCGTATGCATACATTTGTTCGTGCCCGTAATCGATACAAACGCCCATATTTTCTCCTCCACAGACAGAGTTTACTTCTTTTGCAACCAGAGCAGCTTTCTGAGTTGTAGCAATAATCATATTACCTTCTCTTGGTTCTTTCAATTTTGCTTCTATACCGAATTTCATTCCATTTTCTTTTGCTTTATTATTTATTTCGATGCATCCTTCAATAAAGTAATCAAGAATTTTGCCGTAATTCACCTGAAAATTATAGTCCCATCCATCGGAACCGGGCCATAATGCAACGCTTTTACAGCCAACTTCTTTTGCAATTTCAACTCCCTGCAGGGCAACAGCAATAGCGTCTTCCCTTATTTTTTTGTCTGGATTAGTGATGCCACCAAGCTTCCATTTAGGGTCAGTAAAAAGGTTTGTATTCATATTGGTCGGTTTAACTTTAAATTCACTTAAAGCATCTTTGACACTACTTATAATTGAAGAATCTTTTTTAAAGTTTTTATTAATGAAAACTCTTTCGTGGAATTCCACACCTTTTATTCCTGCTTCTGCAATTCTTTTTATCTGTGAAACAATGCTGGAACTCATATCAGGGTTATACCCTTCAGTTGCAAATCTGTCAGCGAAATCACCAGCACACCAGTGACCCGCTGCAAAGTTTATGTCAAAAGTTTCCAGAAAATCAGTTACTGAATCACCTTCAAGGTATCCTGAGAACTCTTCATCAAGTCTTTTCAAATTTTCTTCATTTATTATCATATTTTACCCTCCTTATAAGGAATCTATATTAAGAATCTGAATTTTGAAAAATTATTAATTTTCAAAACCCAATTTAAAAAAATCAGCAATGATTTTGAAATTAAAAAATCAGGAACTATTTTAGAA
>QNDJ01000259.1 GCA_003644825.1 Candidatus Zhuqueibacterota bacterium
ATATCAGGGAGGAGAAAACATTGAATAATTATAATTCTTCTCGAAGAGATTTTATTAAAAGTGCTGTTTTTGGTTCTGCTGGAGTTTCTCTAATTCCCTTATTGAATATAAACCCTTTTGTTAAAACTTTAAAAAAACGGAATTTAAACTTTCACCTAAAAGAATACATAAAACTTGGTATAGCAACATATTCATTGCGGAAATTCAGCAGAGATGAAGCAATTAAAATGATAAAAGAGTGCAGGGTTCCTTATGTATGCATCAAATCTTTCCATTTACCTTACAATGACACCCCTGAAGAATTAAATGCAGGACGGCTCGCCTTTGAAAAAGCAGGATTAAAGATTGTAGGTGGTGGAGTGATTTATCTTAAAGAGAATAATGACGAATCAATAAAAAAATACTTTGACTATGCTAAAACCTGCGGAATGCCGTTAATGGTTATAGGTCCTGTCCCGGAAACTTTGCCCAGAATCGAAAAATTTGTAAAGAAATATAACATTAAGGTTGCAATACATAATCATGGACCCGAAGACCCTTATTTTCCCGGTCCTGCAGATATACTCAAAGCAATTAATGGAATGGATCCCAGAGTTGGTGTGTGCATTGATGTAGGACATACAGCAAGAACAGGTGTGGATGTTGTTAAATCAATAGCTGAAACAGGTGAGCGATTGCTCGATATGCACATAAAAGACCTCAAAGACCTGAAAGATAAAAACAGCCAGTGTGCCGTAGGAGAGGGTAAGATGCCTATCCCGGAAATATTCAAAACTTTGAAAAAAATTAATTATAAGGGATACGTAAACCTTGAATATGAGATAAATCCCGATAATCCGTTATCCGGGATGAAAGAATCTTTTGCATATATGCGGGGTGTTCTGGCGGGCCTGGGATACTAAATTTTCATAAAAAATCCAGAGCCTGAATTTCAAAATTTGAGAGCAATCTTCAAATAGGAGAAAATCCTATGAGCGAAAAAAATATTTCCAGAAGAAAATTTACAAAAACTATTATGAAAACTATGGGGGGAATATATACTATGTCTGCTATAAGTTATAATCAAATTCTTGGTGCTAATGACCGTATCAGGGTCGGTATTGTTGGTTTTTCTGACAGGGCTCGCAATTCCCTTATTCCTGCTTTTCTGAAGTATTCAAAAAAACTAAACTTCGAAATTGTTGCTGTTTCAGATATCTGGAATTACAGGAGAGAAAAAGGAATAGCATTTTTAAAGGAACATACTGGTAAACAAGTTGCAGCAATGCGTAATAATGAAGAACTTTATTCTTCAGGCAAGGTTGATGCTGTAATAATAAGCACACCTGATTTTCAGCATGCACTCCACTGTGTTCAGGCGTTAAATGCTGGTTGTGATGTCTATGTGGAAAAACCCTTTGCAAATACTATGGACGATGCAAAATTAGCCCTTAAAACAGCTAAAAAAACAAAAAAGATAATTCAAATCGGAACCCAGAGAAGAAGTGCTCTAAACTACATCAGAGCTAATGAATTTATAAAATCTGGAAGGTTTGGTGATATTGTTTCAGTTGAGATGACCTGGAATGTAAATCAACCCGGGCGATGGCGTCGACCCCAGCTTGTAGCAATCCTGCAGGAAAAGGATGTTGACTGGAAAAGATTTTTAATGAATCGACCTTTTGAACCATGGAATCCTCGAAAATACATAGAATACCGTCTATTCTGGCCTTATTCATCAGGGATACCAGGACAATGGATGGTGCATCAAATCGATACAGTTCACTGGTTTACAGATCTACCTCACCCCAGAAGTGTTGTTGCTAATGGCGGTATTTATCTGTGGAAAGACGGCAGAAAAAACTGGGATACACTCACAGCAGTATTTGACTATGGGCCTATTGATGACCCAACAAAAGGTTTTCAGGTTGTTTATTCCTCACGACAAACAAATTCTGCCGGTGGAGTAAAAGAACTGTATTTCTCAAATGGTGGAACTCTAAACCTTGCTACCAATAAAATTACACCTGAAGGAGGTTTATCACTGAAAAATGCCAGAGTTATGGGTATGAAGGAAAACAAATTACCTGTTATGGACATCGCTAAAATCGGCGTCGTTGAAACAGCCGCAAATACAGGAACTGACGATGCCACTACTGCCCACATAAGAAACTGGATGGAATGTATTCGCAGTCGTAAAAGAACCAATGCAGATATTTATGCAGGTTATAATCATTCTATCGCATTATGTATGACAATAGCCGCAGTGCACACCGGAAAACGCATCACATTCGATGATAAAAAACAGGAAGTTGTAATCAGCTGAGAATCCAGTAGAAAACCCATACTAATATTCCTACTGCAGCCCAGCCAGCAATAAAACCAGCAATCGATACAAAACCAGGTCTGGGAATCTCAAAATCCGGGTGTTTAATCAGAACATTACGAGGTGCAGGTTCAACACCTTCAGGAAGTGTAAAAGGTTCTGTCTCTGGTTCATTCGGTGTAACTGGAGTTCTTATACAGGCATAAAATTTATCAAGTTTTTCTTCAGGTTCTGGTATTGTAAATAAACTCACAACAATACAACTGATGAAACCTGCAGAAAGATAAATAATCATCTGCCAGGGTAGATAAAGTTTTCCATTCCATAACATAAAATCTGGAAGGTGTTCCGCAAAAACAGAATTAAAATCCCACAATGTATGACCAAAAAATGAAATATTACTTGTGAATAAAAGAATAAAAAAACTGATTAGGGTACTTGTCCAGGCACCTGATGAAGTTGTTTTTCGCCAGAAAAGACCCATCAAAAAAGGAATACCCATCAGGGCTGAAACCTTCCAGAATATCTCCAGTCCATTAACAACACTTTCCAGTTGATAGGCAAAAAGAATACCAAATAGAACAACAAAGGCGGATACTATTCTACCAACATACATATAATGACTATCTTTACGACCAGGAGCAAGAACAGGTTTATATATATTCTCAGTAAACAAAGCTGATGAAGAAACCATAAAAGCATCACAGGAACTCATTACTGCTGCCAGCATAGATGCAACAAATAAACCTATAAGTCCGGGAGCAATCACTGGCAAAAGGTCGTGAGCCATTAATCCATATACAAGGTCAACATCTTTAACCTTATCTGCATATAAACCCAGAGCACATAAACCGGTAAGAACCCAGGCAATAGTGCATATCCTTTTAAAAAAAAGACCACACATAACCCCAACTCTACCTTCCATTTCAGTTTTACCTGCTGCGCTCATACCCATACTATGAGGTTGAGTTACCCACCCAATCAGTGCATTTAAAGATATAACAGCTATGTAAAATGCAGTAATTTCACCTGGGGCAACCACCGCAAACATAGTTTTATCAGGAATAATAGCTTTCAATCCGGAAATCCCACCCACTGCAGATAAAGCATAGGGCAGTATCATAAATGAAAGAACAAAAGTTAAAATCCCCTGAAAAAAATCAGTAACAATAGCAGCACTTAATCCACCTGCAACACCATAAATCACAAATATACCGGTCATTGACCATATAGCAAGATGAGGATTGATACTTCCACCGGAAACTGCAGTAATCATAGCACTTGACCCCTTCAACATAACCCCAATATTTACCATCAGTTGTAGCATTCCAACAATAGCATAAAGGACCCCAACACTTTGCCTGTAGCGAGCCTGAAAAAAATCACCGGTGGTTACTGCCCTCATCCTTCTGAATACTGGAGCAAGAAGCCAGAAAAATGGCGTAACAAATAACCATAACCACTGATACCATATTCCAGAGGCACCTGACCGATAAGTTTTTGCAGATACGCTCACAGCCTGGTCTGTATGGGTACCTGTTCCGAAGGTGAAAAACATCATCAAAAGCTTGCCGAACTTTCGGTCACCAATAAAAAAGCTCGCAGAACTCCGAACATGCTTAACTGCTCTAACTCCAATAATAGTAATTCCTACAAAATATATTATTATAACAAACCAATCAAAACTGCTGATACC
>QNDJ01000260.1 GCA_003644825.1 Candidatus Zhuqueibacterota bacterium
AAAGGGTTCAGCCCTACATATTCCAATTTTAAAAAACCCGAGTTCTTTAGCTTTATTTTTGATTATGGAAACATCTAACATATACTCATTCCACCATCAACAATTATGGTTTGCCCCTGTATCCATTTTGCCCTCTCCGAACATAAAAAAACAATCACATCAGCAATTTCTTCAGGTTTTGCAATTCTTTTAAAAGGAGTTTTATTAATCCATTCTTTTTTAAGGTCATTAATGTTTTTAAAATATTTAAGAGAATCCGTTTCAACAGGACCCGCTGATACAGTATTCACGTTAATACCCTTTTCAGCAAGTTCAACTGCAAGGTATCTTGTTATAGCCTCTATGGCGGCTTTTGAAGCTCCAACTGCAGTATACCCGGGTATATATTTATAACTGCCAAGGCTTGAAACAGCTACAATCTTACCGCTATTATCTTTCATCCGTTTTACAGATTCCTGAGCACATAATAAATAAGCTCTTGCATTTACATCCATTGATAAACTCCATCCAAACTTTCCAATTTTTACAGCAGGACCCACAACACCATAAACTGCATTACTGATGAATATATCGACCTTTTCAATTTTTTTAAACATCTGCTTTATCTGCTCGGGTTTACCAATATCAGCTTTTATCAGCGAAACTTTTATCCTATTTTTTTCAAATTCAGTTTTTGTTTTTTCAGCGGCTTCATCATTTTTCCAGTAATTAAGAATAAGCTCTGCGCCTTTCTGACCGAGTTTTCTTCCTGTTTCTCTCCCTATACCTCTTGTTCCCCCGGTGATTAAGGCTATTTTTCCAGTAAATTCCATACACACCTCACCAGTTTTATAAATTAAAAGTTAATTTAATTTAAAATAGTTTTAATAAATTGAAAATGAAAAATAATTTTATTCCCACCAGGAAATAATTTCAATTTTGACTTTTGCAGGAAGCCCTTCTAAACTTCCATCAGCAATAGGATAATATGGTGGAAAAATATATTCCAGGCGGTCATCATACTTATAATATTTCTTATAACCCGAAGGTAAAGTGGTCCCCACTGGACCTCTTGTCTTTTGTATAATCCCGCCCAGTAAGGAAAGTCTACCAGGTGGAGTAAAATATATATTTTCTGCTCTAAAAGAACCATCTACTGCCATTATACTACCATCAATCTCACATTTTATTCTGTTTTGGGGGTTATCTTTAACAATAACATTTCTTTTAGCAACAATTCCCAGCAAATCTTCGGATTCAGGGTTGTCTAAAGGATTATCAGCATATACAATATCATCTTCAATAATTATATCCTTCATTGAACATATCGTAACTTTTCCGGAAACAATTCCTCTAATATGTATATTTTTATCGGAATAAATTACACCATTAATTTCGGATAAAGAACTATTATTCCATTCTCCATAGGAACCTATTTTATAATCAAAGGTCCCGTCGGATTTAAAACTCAGCCATAATTCGGAGCCTGAAACGGCAAATCCTCCATCCTGAGCAGCTGAAATTAGAGATGACAGGTCTATAGGCAGTTTTATTGCATTTCTTCCAAAATCTGTTCCACCATAAAATTCAGGGTCTGTAAATCCTGCAGTAGAATATACTGGACTTACACTCGATACCAATCCATAAAAAACAGGAACTCCAGTAAAATGAAATTGACCGTTCGTATGAACAGGGCCATAAAGGGTGTCTCCGGTAGCAAAATAAATCATAGGCTCTGTATTTGAAAAATATGAATATCTCGAAAATCTATCACTTATATTTCTTATTCTTACAACCGCAATAGATGAATCAATTAAATTATAATAATTACTTACTGCCTTTATTTCCAAAACATCATCTCCGATTTCCGGTCTTTCTTTAAAAAATACATCAAAAAAACCACCAGAAAAAGAAATATGATTTAATGTTGTTCTCAGTTCTCTATTTCTACTCAGTTTTTGTATTGCAAAATTCAACGCACTGTTAGAGATATTTTTAGATATAATCTTCTTGTAATGAAAGAGGTAGTTATCAATAGAAGCCTCACTCACCTTTGACAGATTTACTCGTAAATAAGCAAATATTGATAAAAATCCACAAATAAGTAAAATTAAAGACCTTCCCATAAAACACTCTAATATTAAGTTATTCCAATTATTTTTATTGCAAAAAGAATACCAGAAAAATTAGAGGCTAAATTTGAATAAAAATTGGTCAATATTAACCAGATTAATAAAGTCCAAAAAGCTTTTTGATTGTATATATTAACCAATCTAAAAATGTAGGTGGTAAAACAGGTTCATAAGCCTTATTTAAGGCTTCAGCAAGTGATACATCATAGGTCATAAGCTTTTTAATTTTTTTATTAAGTATTATTTTTTTTACGGATTCCATCTTATTTAAAAAAGGGTTTTTAAGGTCTATTAATAATTTTATTCCCTGAGAATCAGATTCAACCGCAGATTTAAAAATTCTGTTATAAACCTCTGATGGAACAGCCTTCAATTCAAAAATATCATCAATTACAATGGATTTTGCAAGGTCTAACGAAGTAATATCTTTATCTTTAATTGTCGATTTTACCTCTCTCCTTTTATTAATTTTCAGGTCCCTGGAAAACTTAATAGGAAGTATGGCTTTCAAATTATAAGGGGTCGTAAAATCCTTCAGTTTAATTAATCTCGAAATTTGACTCTCAATAAGCTCTATTATCTCATCATCTTCTGGAATAAAATATTTTCTTGCCTTTTCATATTTTTTATTGATAATATAATATTTACACAACAACTTATTTATTTCAAACAAATCCTTTTTACTGAAATTAAAAAT
Organism: Candidatus Zhuqueibacterota bacterium; assembly: GCA_003644825.1. GTDB lineage: Bacteria > SM23-31 > SM23-31 > B21-G16 > B21-G16 > B21-G16. Next base: position 2,809 of record QNDJ01000260.1, read on the forward strand.
TACAGCAATATCTCTTGCTGTTTTCAGGTTTTCTTCCCCCTTTGGTAACTCAAAGATACCTTTTGTTTCTGTTAGCTGACGAAAATAATCCCTGATTTCTTTTTCTCTATCGTATTCTCCCGGTTTAAATTCAATACCTAACCTTCCTTTAAGTTCTTTTGCCTTATGTATTTCATTTAATTGAATAAGAGAAAGAAGTTTCCTGGCAAGCTCATTCATCACAACCCTTGGCTTGGCATTCTTCATAAACTTTTCAACTTCAATAAGCTCTGCTTCACTTAAGAAACTTTTATTAATATAATGTTTAAAAAGAGCTCCAGAAGGATATTCAATGTAATACCTGTTTTCGCCTTTTGTTAAATCACCATAATATGCCAGAGAAAAAGCCCTTTTATAATGTTCTACATCATTTTTTCCGGCATTTATTTCTTCCTGACAGTATTCTTTTAACAATTCATGAAGCCTTGTTTTTTCCTTTACCTCTTTCAAATTTACAATTGCAGTTTCAAAGTCACCTTTTATTAATGCTGAAACTACTCTCAAACTGTTCTCTTTTTCTCTATCTCCTAAGACATTTACAATTTTCCATCCATCATCAATTCTCTTTTCTCTAATAGCCCTATCAAACTCTTCTTCCACCAGTTTCAACAATTCTTCATCTTTTAATAACCTTTTATATTCGGATAACCCTAATTTATCGATAAGAAAAACAATACTTTCATTATTTTTCTTTTTTGCTGCTAGATTAATTAAATAAACCAGTTCTGTTAATGAATCACCTTCAGGGAAAAATCGGAGAAACTCATAAGCAATGTGAAACTTTTCTTCTGCTATAAACTTCCGATATGGACTTCTTTCATCTTTCATTTCATAATAGATGTCTCTACCAAAATCTTTTCTCTGAAGGCCAAAATATTTAACAAACATTTCTGCAGAAGTAAAATCAAGAGAATAGTTAAAAACCTCTTTTAAAAGCTCAAGGGGTACTTTTGATTTCTTAATCGGGTCTGTAATTCTGTCACCTGCCTTTTCTCTCATTGTTTTCAACTTAACATATTCTTCTTCCAGCATTCTATCTTCTTTAATTCTTGAATAATTTTCAGAAAATACAAAAGAAATCTCTCGCACCATAGCGTTTCTATAAATTATCATTTCCTGATTAAAACCTACAAGTGTTTGTACTTCATGC